>NZ_DATJIY010000151.1:0-4189 GCF_035492835.1 Dinghuibacter sp. | reverse complement strand
ACGACGGCCTCAACTACCTGGCCCACGGCGGCCGGTATGTGTTGATAGGCCTGCAAAAGGAAGCGTTTTCCTTCCCCCATCCCGACTTCCACAAACGCGAAACGACGTTGATGAGCAGCCGCAATGCCACCAAGGAAGACTTCAAAACCGTGATGGACGCGCTACAAACCGGCGCCGTCGACCCGGTAACCTTTATAACGCACCGCGTCCCCTTCGCGGAAGTAGGACGCGCTTTTCCCGGCTGGATGGATCCCGCGGCCGGCGTCATCAAAGCTATGATTGAATTATGAAGCTGAACATCGCAGAACTCGACCAGATCCCCGACGAGGGCGTCCAAAAACCGGACGCGGCCTGCCTTACGCTGCCCGAAACCGTCCTCCAGTTCGGGACCGGCGTGCTCCTAAGGGGGCTGCCCGACTACTTTATCGACAAGGCCAACCGGCAAGGGCATTTCAAGGGCCGCGTGGTGATCGTCAAGTCCACGAGCGGCGGCGACGCCCACGCTTTCGACCGCCAGGACGGTCTGTATACGATGTGCGTGCGTGGTATCGAGCACGGCCATAAGATCGCCGAAAACATCATCAACTCCGCCGTCAGCCGCGTCCTCAGCGCCAAGGACCAGTGGGCGGAGGTCCTCGGCCTGGCCAGGGGAACCGACATCCGCATCGTCATCTCCAACACCACCGAGGTCGGCATCCAGCTGGTGGAGGAAGACATACACACCGCGCCCCCGGCTTCGTTCCCGGGCAAGCTGCTGGCCTTCCTGTACGCCCGGTACCAGGCGGGAGGAGCGGGTTTGGTCATCATCCCCACCGAGCTCATCAGCGACAACGGGAAAAAGCTCAAGCTGATCGTAACAGACCTGGCCCGTTTTAACAAACTCGAACAGGGCTTCCTCGACTGGCTCGACCGGCACAACCAATTTTGTTCCTCCCTGGTTGACCGTATCGTCCCGGGCAGACCGGACGGCCCCGCACTGGGCGCACTGCAAACCTACCTCGGCTACGAGGACGACCTGCTGTTGATCTGCGAGTCTTACCGGCTGTGGGCCATCGAAGGCGACCCGGACCTGTTAAGCCCGGTCCTATCCTTTGCCCAAGCCGACCCCGGCGTGGTGATCGCCCCGAGCATCGAGGTCTTCAAGGAGCTCAAGCTCCGGCTGCTCAACGGCACCCACACCCTCAGCTGCGGGCTGGCCTTCCTGTCCGGTTTTGACACGGTGCGCGACGCGATGGAAGACGAAGACTTCGGGAACTTTATCGAAACCCTGGCTCTCGGCGAGATCGCCCACGCCATCCCCATAGCGCTACCCGAAGGCGCGGCCAAAGAATTCGGGACCAAGGTCCTCGACCGCTTCCGCAACCCTTACCTGGAGCACCGGTGGATAAACATCACCCTTCAATATTCCTCTAAGATGAAGCTGCGGGTAATTCCGGTGTTGCTCCAGCACTACGTGCTCAAAGGCACGCCGCCAGACGCGATGACCGAGGGTTTTGCGGGTCACATCCAGTTTATGAAACCCACTAAGGAAGAGGGCGGTAAATACTCCGGCTCGAGCCGCGGGCTGCACTATCCCATCCAGGACGACAACGCGGCGAAATACGCGCAGCACTGGTCTTCCAACGACCCCGTGCACGCCATCCTCAGCGACATGTCGCTCTGGGACACGGATTTGAGTGCGCTCCCCGGTTTCGAGAGCGCCGTTAAAAAAGCATTGATCACTGTAAAGGAAAAAGGAGGTTTATAATGCAACGCGTTTTAAAAGTACACCATGCCGACAACGTCGGCGTAGCCCTGACCAACCTGGCCGCCGGTGAAACCGTCGAGCTCGACGGCCAAACATACACCCTGCCGGTCGCCGTGCCGGCCAAGCACAAGTTTTCGACCGTAGCCCTGGAACCCGGGGACCCCATCCATATGTACGGCGTGCTCGTAGGCAAGGCCACCCAGCCCATCCCCAAGGGCGGCTGGATCAACACCCAAAACGTCCACCACGCCGCCGACGACTTCCAGGTGGGCGTCCGTCACACCGATTGGGCCCGGCCCGACACGTCCGGTTTCGAGGGCCGCACCTTCAACGGCTACCACCGCACCGACGGCAGCGTGGGCACCGCCAACTATTGGGTGGTGATCCCGATGGTTTTCTGTGAAAACAGGAACCTGCAAGTCCTCCAGCAGGCCCTCGTGGACGACCTGGGGTATGGCCGCAACCGGGTCTACCAGGACCAGGCCCGCCAGCTGATCGACCTGTACAAATCCGGGAAGGAAGTGGAGGACATCCTCGGCGCCGACCTCAAGGCCGACTACGGCAGCGGTACTACGGGTCACCGGCTCTTCCCGAACGTCGACGGGATCAAGTTCCTGGTCCACGACGGCGGCTGCGGCGGCACCCGCGACGACGCCCGCGCGCTGTGCGGGCTCCTCGCCGGCTATATCACCCATCCCAACGTGGCGGGCGCCACGGTCCTCAGCCTGGGTTGCCAGAACGCGCAAGTCAGTATACTCGAGGAAGAAATAGCCAAACGTTCCCCCGGCTTCAACAAGCCGTTGTTCATACTGGAACAGCAAAAGATCGGTAAAGAAAGCACCCTGCTCAGCGAAGCCATCCGCAAAACGTTTGCAGGGCTGATGCTGGCCAACCAGGCCACCCGCAAGCCCGCGGGGCTCGATAAATTGTGTATCGGGTTGGAATGCGGCGGCTCCGATGGTTTTTCCGGCATCTCGGCGAACCCCGCGATCGGCTATACGTCCGACCTGCTCGTCTCCCTGGGTGGGAGCGTCATCCTTTCCGAGTTCCCCGAGCTCTGCGGGGTGGAGCAAAACCTCAGCGACCGTTGCATCACGTCCGACCTCGCCGGTCGTTTCGGTGGGTTGATGCGCGCCTATAACGACCGCGCCAAGGCGGTGGGCTCTGGTTTTGATATGAATCCTTCGCCCGGCAATATCCGCGACGGACTCATCACCGACGCCATCAAGAGCGCGGGCGCGGCCAAAAAAGGCGGCACTTCCCCGGTCACCGACGTCATCGACTATCCCGGGAAAGTATCCCAGCCCGGCCTGAACTTGTTGTGTACCCCCGGCAACGACGTGGAATCCACCACCGCAGAGGTCGGCGCCGGCGCCAACATCGTCCTGTTCACTACCGGCCTGGGCACCCCCACCGGCAACCCCATCGTCCCGGTGGTCAAGCTGTCCAGCAATACCGCGCTCTTCGAACGCATGCGGGACATCATCGACATCGACACCGGTACCATCATCGATGGCAAGGAAACCATCCGCCAGGCGGGCGAGCGCATACTCGACTATGTCATCAGCGTAGCCAGCGGGGAGACGACCGTGGCGGCGGTGAGGCATGGACAGGATGACTTTATCCTTTGGAAGCGGGGCGTATCGCTCTAGCGCAGCGTCTTATATTCGCTGATCACGCCGTCGGCGTTGACCTGCAGGATGCGGAGGTGCTTGTCGCTTTGTACGGTGACGTAGTAGGTCGGGTCCTGGTCGTCGCGTTCCATAACGGAAGCGGCCTTGACGGTGTACTCCTTATACCAGTTGGCGATCTTTGTCGCGGCGTGGTCGGGGAGCTCCTTTACGTCGATGTCGTGGAAGGTGCCGATGAGGTTGCCTTCATTGTCGTAGAAGGAATCCATGAGCTTGTTGTTCCAGAAGAACAGCACTTCGTTATAGGACTTTTCGTTGTTCCAGATACCGCTGGCGCCCTTATAGCTGTCATTGAACTTGACCAACGCCTTTGTATTAGTGGCGTTCAGGTCGGCCGCGTTCAGGTCGGCGGTGGTCCCGGCGAAAGCAGGAGCAGTGGTAGCAGCGAAGGCAACGATGGCGAGAAACTTTTTCATGACTATACTTTTTGTGTGTTTGATATGATATATGCCAATTGACGGCCAATATTTTTTTCCGATGACAACTCATTGATAAACAACGAAATTAACAACCCATTTTGTTTTCGTAACTGTACACTACCGAACACCTTTCCGTTCACTTGCGAACACTTTCGTTGTTTGACACTGTAAAGTTGGCTCACGGATTCCGCCCCTGCAAATCGTTGGGACCAACTGCCAAAAACCTGTGACGAAGCGCAAAAAAAAAGGCCCCCTCCTGGAAAGGAGGATGGCCAGGCTTTGCATTTAACCAAAAACGACTGCTTATATAACGATGGCTTGCTGAAAGATTT
>NZ_DATJIY010000150.1:0-13109 GCF_035492835.1 Dinghuibacter sp. | reverse complement strand
CAGCCATTTCCGTGCCCTGGCGTCGGTGGTCTTTTCGGCGAGGTCCATGGCTTTTATATTCCAGTACAGCTGGTCTGCCACGATCCCCAGCATGTGCGCGGCATCGATGGCGTAAAAATCTTCGCCATGTGCCACCGATTTTTTATAAGCCTCCTCAAACAAGGGAATGGCTTGATCCCCTTCACCGGCGGAGTTGAAGGTCCGACCTCGCTCCAGCAAATAACGGATTTCGGCAACGGGCCCGTCCATTATCGCCCGAGCCGCGTCCAGCAGCCTATGGGCCTCGCCAAATTTCCGCTGCAGGCTCTGCGTCCTGGCGAGTTGTGTCAACAGTTGGGCGTGGTAGGACCTGTCCCCCGACGCTTCCGCCGCGGGAAGGAGTTCCCTGAACCGTAGTGCGGTTGCCTCCGGGTCGCTATAATCCCACAGGGAGTCGATGTCCATAAGACCCCAATTTACGCTAAAAAGAGAGGCTTCCTTTTTCACCAATGGCAGCGACTTTTTCTTCCTTGCCCAAAACCGCCTTGACAGTTTTATACACGTTTTTACCGCTATAAGCCCCGCTCACGATCCAGGTCAATGTTTTGGCGGCGTCGTCCCAGCGGTAGGAGGTTACCCTGGTATTGCCCTTGGTATAGTTATAAGACACTCCGTCATCCTCGACCAGCCTGAAGCTGCCGTTTTTCCCAGGGTAGATATGGATTTCCAGCGGGGCGGCGGAGGCCTGTTCAGAATATTGGATGACGGGACCGATGGGGAGGAGTGTGCCGGCCCTTACATACAGGGGGATTTCATCCAGCGCGGCATCGACCGCGATCGTTTTGGGACCGGTAATCTCCTCCCCGGTATGATAGTCATACCAGGTATCCCCGGGGAAATAGACCGTCCGGCTGCCACCGGAATCCAGGACAGGCGCGGCCAACAGCCCTTTGCCAACCAACCACTCGTCAGTCATGCCGGCAACGGTCGTATCGGTCGGGAACTCCATCACCAACGGCCGCATGATAGGGGCGCCCGACGTATAGGCCTCGTGTCCTAAACTATAGAGATACGGTAGTAGCTGGTACCTCAGGTCAAGGGCCTTGCGCATGGCCGCCTCTCCATCTTCACCCCAGAGGAAGGGAAAGCGGGCGGTGGTGCCAATGTTGGAGTGGGAGCGCATGATCGGAAAGAAAACCCCCGCCTGGAACCAGCGGACCAGCATCTCTTTGGTCGGCGTACCTTGAAAACCGCCGATGTCGCACGCCCCGTAATACATTCCCGCCAGGCTGAAATTCAACAGGTCCTTGGGTACATCGGCCAACGACGCCCACGTGGACGGAATGTCGCCACTCCAGGTGCAATAGCCAAAACGCTGGTTTCCCGGGCTGAAGGCCCGGTTCAGGGTAAAGTGGCGGTAATTGGGCCGGGCCGAGGCCAGGAGGTCGAACTGCGCCGTGTTCCACCAATAATAAAGGGTGTAGTATGACTCGCCTTCATCATCCCACCAGGCGTCCACGCCCGTTTTTAGCATGGGCCTGGTTTTATCCTCGAACCATGTGCGCAGGCCGGGATTGCTGAAGTCCAGGTCCCGGCTGTCCGTGCGGGGGCTGATGAGCCATCCGTTTTCCCTGGCGGTATCCAGCAGGGCGGTATTGCCAAGCCTGGGTTTCCGGATACCGATGAATTGGAGGTGCTGGGTTTTTAAATCGGCTATTTGTTTAACCGGGTGGGGGAACACGTGCGGGTTGAACGTAAAGTCGGAAAAGTCCGGTTTGCCATTTTTGCCCAAGGTATAGTCGGGGGTCGTCGTGTACCACTCAAAGTCGAAGATCAGGGCATCCACCGGCAAATGGTGAGAGCGGAACTTTGCCGCCACATCGGCCACGTAAGCGCTGTCCTGCCAGCCCCACTGGCTTTGCAGATAGCCCAGCGCCCACCTGGGCGGGAGTTTTGGCCTGCCGGTAACCTTTACATACACCTTTGCGGCTTCATACATCGTCTTGGCTGGCCACAGATATAAATTAGCCGCCTTTCCGATGAAATTCCACGTTACATCCGTGGTCCGGTTCCAGGTGGGTGGCGTATTATCGTCCGCCGACACGCCAAAGCCGCTGTACCCTTCACTGTTCCAGAAATAAGGGATATCGGCGACGCCGTTGAACACAGAAGAGCTGGACCGGTCTTTTTCAAGGGCTTTTGTCGTCTTGTTCCCCGACCCGTAAAACAACCCCTTTGCTTCTTCGGTGACTTGTATGGTGGAGTCCGTGAATGCAATGGAACCGTGCCGAACAAGGATATGACCGGCCGCATCGTACAACGTCCACTCCTTGCTTTCCGTATTGATCGTCAATTTCCCGAAAGCCGTTTTGATTCCATACAGGGGCGCTGCCGATACTACGGTATAGGGTGTGCCCGCGCCAACACCCGGGTCGATAAACACGCTCTTAATGATCGATGGCCTGGCCGAGTCGTTCAAGCTGAGGCAAAAGGCACCATTGTCAACGGCAAAAAGGCCAACCGGGATGTTCCCCGTTTTAACCAGAATGCCATGAGGCACTTTAGTAACCTGCGCCTGCACGGTAGTGATGAAAACGGATTGCAACACGGCAATCATCGAAAATACGAGCGGTCCTTTTTTGATAGTCATACTTTAAGGGAAATCGGCACTAAATAATGCACCGTTGACGCAATTTAGAGATAATTGCTAAATCGTTTTATCTATGCGCGAATTTATTTTGGTCGCGTCCTTCGGGCGAACAGCTGTAATTTAGCAATACGAGCTCGACTTCGATCCTTCCCAGTTTACAAAATGGTTTAAAAAATTGGCGGGTGAACGCCAAAGAAATTTCGTGCGAATTCTGAAATGAAGACCATTTTGTTGTTGGAGGCCATGGTACCTTTGACATATGAAAGGAACCCAGATTTTGATCACGGGAGGCAGCGACGGTATCGGCTTGGGACTAGCCAGGCGATTTGTACAGGCAGGGGCAACGGTACTGGTAACGGGCCGCAGTCAGGAAAAACTGGACAAGGCCGCCGCGGGGTTGCCCGGGCTTTTAACCTTACAAAACGATATATCGGATCCGACAGAACGGGAAAAGCTTGCAGCCATTACGGCTCGGCAGCTGCCTGGGCTGAGCATGCTGATCAACAACGCCGGCATCCAACGCCGGGTGGCGTTGGCCGATGACCATGCTCCCTGGTCGGAGCGTCAGCGTGAATTAGACATCTTGTTGTCGGGGCCGCTACACTTGACAGACCTGTTGTTGCCCTTGTTGCTTCGGGTCGGGAGACAACCGGTGATTGTCAATGTGACTTCCGGGGGAGCTTATATCCCGCAGGTTTTTGCGCCGGTATACAGTGCCTGTAAAGCGGCTTTGCACAGTTATACAGAGGTTCTCAGGTACTCGCTATCCCATACGGCCTGTCGGGTAGTGGAACTGGTCCCGCCTGCCGTGCAGACGGGGTTGGGTGGGGCAGCAGCGCATGGGGCTCCGTTGGAGGACTTTTGTGAATACGTGTTCAGTCAATTGACATCAACGGATGCGATACGGATCGGCTATGGCCCTACGGCCAACCTCGATACGGTGATCGCAGGCCAGCCTGCGGAGGTCTTGTTCCGCCAGAGTGCGGAGCGGAATCCGGTGAGGTTCTATGAACCGTAGGAGGTATTCCGTTTAGAGTATACGGCGATCAGACTCCTGGATGGGTACATCGTTGATGCTGGCGTAGCGCTTCTCCATCAAGCCATTGGCGTCAAACTCCCAGTTCTCGTTGCCATAGGCGCGGAACCATTGCCCTTCGTCGTTGTGGTATTCGTATTCGAAACGGACGGCGATGCGGTTATCGGTGAAGGCCCATAATTCTTTTTTTAACCGGTACTTATGCTCTTTTTCCCATTTCCCGGTGAGGAATTTGACGATTTCCGGACGGCCGTTGATAAAGGAGGAGCGGTTGCGCCATTCGCTGTCCACGGTATAGGCTTGTGATACTTTTACGGGGTCTTTTGTGTTCCAGGCGTCTTCGGCGAGCTGGACTTTTTGTTTGGCCGTCTCCAGGGTAAAGGGCGGCAAAGGGTGTCTTTGTTCCATGGTCATTCAGGTTTGTGGGGGCAAAGGTAGGGGGCGCCACAGACAGTACAGGACACCCACGACCCATTTTTCCCCTATTTTGTTTCCCAAACATGCTGAACCCGCCATGAGATTGCTTCTTATACCCGTCCTTTCGCTGGCCATCCTGCTCACCGCCCAACCCGGCTACGGACAATTTGCCGGCGACAATAATTATATCAAGTCGTGGAATGCCTCGTGGATCAGCGCCCCCGGTACTAACGGCTCGGAATATGGCGTTTATTATTTCCGAAAGAGCATAGACCTGTCGGAGAAACCCCAAACCTTTTTAGTCCATGTATCCGCCGATAACCGCTATAAATTGTACGTCAACGGCACATTGGTCTCGCTGGGCCCGCTGCGAGGCGACTACTGGTTCTGGAATTACGAAACCGTCGACCTGGCGCCATACCTGACGGCCGGCAAAAACATCGTAGCGGCGCTCGTCTGGAACGAAGCGCAATACCGTCCCGAAGCACAGATCAGCATGCGCACCGGTTTTATTATACAAGGCGACAACCCGGCGGCGGAGATATTAAATACAAACGAACGCTGGAAGTGTCTTCTCGATCCCGGGCGCGGGCCCGTTCCGGGTTTCTTTTTTGCGGCCAGCAAGGGCGAAATCGTGGACATGAACCGGTCGGTTACGGGGGATTGGACGGCCGCGGGTTTTGACGACAGCGCGTGGCCGCGCGCGGGCAAGGTAGCGGACGGACGGCTGAAGGGCACTGCATGGGGTACGGATTGGGCGCTGGTGCCATCCACGTTGCCCGCAAGAGAAATGACCTATCAACGCATACCCCTGCTCCGCATGTCATCGGGTATAAGCGTCCCCGCATCATTCCCGGCGGAAAAGACGCCGCTGACCGTCCCCGCGAATACCACCGCCGTCCTGCTGCTCGATCAAACCTATGAGACAAACGCCTATGTTACCCTGAACTTCGGCGGCGGCAAAGGTGCGGGTATATCGTTAGGATACGCCGAATCCCTTTACGAAAAGGGCACCAGGAACGGCGCCAAGGGCAACCGGAACGATATCGATGGCAAGGAATTTATAGGACGCATCGACAGCCTGATCGCCGACGGCGGCCAGGGCCGGTCATACACGACATTGAACTTCCGGACTTTCCGGTACCTCCGGGTGTTGGTCCACACCCAAAACGACCCGTTGGTCATCGACGACATCTATGGCACGTTTACCGGGTATCCCTTTCAGCGGACGTCGGTGTTCAGCACGAGCGATACCGAAATAACGAAGATATTGGACATCGGCTGGCGAACCGCCCGGCTCAACGCCTGGGAATCCTATACGGACTGCCCGTATTACGAGCAGCTGCAGTACATCGGCGATACCCGCATCCAGGCCGTCATATCCTACTTCAATTCCAGCGACGACCGCCTGGCGCGGAACGCCCTCAATGAGCTGGACCATTCGCGGTTGCCCGAAGGCATTACCCGGAGCTGCTATCCATCAAAGGGCACCCAGGTCATATCCCCATTTTCGTTGTGGTATATCGGGATGTTGCACGACTACTGGATGTACCGCGGCGGTGACGATTTTATAAAGGACAAGCTCCCGGGCGTGCGGGGTATCCTGGACTTTTTCAGCAAGTACCAGCTGCCCGACGGTTCGATCAGGGACATGCCCTACTGGGCCTTTGTCGACTGGGCGGGTAATATGGGCGGAGGCCCCAAGGGCAGCGACGGCTGCGCCGCGATATACGACCTGCAATTGCTCTGGGCATACCAATGGGCCGCGGACATGGAGACAAAGCTCGGCCTTAACGATTACGCCATCATGGACGGCCGGAAAGCGGCGCAGCTAAAGGCCACCATACGACGCAAGTACTGGGACCCGGTGAAGAAGCTGTACGCCGATACGAAGGACAAAAACGGGTATTCCCAGCACGCCAATGCCCTGGCCATCCTTACCGGCATGGTGGACGCTGGCGACCTGCGGACGGTGGCGACAAATATGCTCAACGACAAGAGCCTGACCCAGTGCACCATCTACTTTAAGTACTACTTGAACCAGGCGCTGGTAAAAGCGGGGTTGGGGGACCATTATATGGACTGGCTGGGTATTTACCGGGAGAACATGGCCATGGGACTTACTACCTGGGCGGAGGTCTCGGAAGTCAACACCACCCGTTCCGACTGTCACGCCTGGGGCAGCAGCCCGAATATCGAATTCTTCCGGACGGTGCTAGGCATAGATAGCTACGCACCCGGCTTCACGCGGGTAAGGATCGAACCGCACCTGGGCAAGCTCACCAGCGTCAGCGGGGAGATTCCGCATCCCAATGGAAAAGTAGCCGTCGCCTATGTCGTATCTGGAAGCTCGTTGAAGGCCAAAATCACGCTGCCGGAAAAAACCACAGGAATATTCGTCTGGAAAGGGAAAACATATCCGCTAAAAGAGGGTGGCAATTCGATGGAATTGTAGATTTGCATAAAACCAGGCTACCATGAAACCTACCATCATCTTCGTGCACGGCCTGTGGGCCGACGGAGGCGAAACCGTCCTTACCGTGAGCGAAAAAGCAGCGCAAACGCAACTCAGTCCTTCCTGGTAAATACCGATGGCTACGTGACCCTGTCAATGGATGGAGTGACAAAATCCTTTGCCAACGGCCTCCCGGCCGCCGCTGGCAAAGGATCCGATCCAATGCTGGCACAGTTTTTCCCCTAAATAGGGAAACACTTGGATTATGGAAGCCATCACATCAAAAGTTACCGTCGACATATTGAACGATCTGGTAAAAATAAACAACGACAGAATAGAAGGATACGAGAAAGCGCTCAAGGAGCTGAAAGAAGACGACCAGGACCTCAAGCCGTTGTTCTTAAGCTTTATAGACCAGAGCCGGACAATCAGGATGTCCTTGGGGACAGAGTTGCAGGCCCTTGGCGGCGACATGGACAAGGGGACGACCGGCAACGGATCGCTGTACCGTGCCTGGATGGAGTTTAAAGCAACTTTTACGGGCCATAACCGCCACTCTATCCTGGCAGCCTGCGAATATGGGGAAGACGCTGCACAGAAGGCCTATGAAACGGCGTTGAATTCGGAACATATTCCGGCACACCTCGTGGATACCCTGATGAATGAAAAGGAGGATTTACGGGCATCACATGACCGCGTCAAAGAACTCCGGGATTCGGGTAAATAAATCTCCACTCAGCCCATAAGGCTGCGGGCCCGGTCGCTACTTCAGCGGCCGGGTTTCGTATTTTAGCGTATATACAACTATTTCGGGCGGCGTCCCCTTGTAACCTTTTCTGGTTTCCGTGGTATTACAGCATGCAACCATCGCTCGCCATATGTTCCGCAATCCGCTCAAAGCCGCCTTCCGAAACCTTTGGAAGCACAGGTCATTCGGTTTTATGAATATAGCCGGTCTGTCCATCGGCATCGCCTGTGCCGCCTTTATTTTCCTGTGGGTCGAGGACGAGCTCACCTTCAACCACAACTTTACGCGGCGCGACTATCTCTATCGTGTTATGCAGAACGAGAGATCCGACAACGGCATCAATACCAACGGTGACACACCCGACGCGCTGGCCGATGCCATAAAGTCGGAGATCCCCGGTGTGGCCAACACGGGGCGCATCAGCTGGCCGATGGACGAGCTGGCCGTCATCGGCGACAAAAAGATAAGGACCAACGGCCTTTATGCGGATCCTTCCTTCGTCGATATGTGCACCCTCGACTTTGTCCATGGCGACGCCGCGACCGCCCTCCGTCGCCCGCAGGACATCATTATCAGCCAGTCCCTGGCCCGGGCCTGCTTCGGCGACGATGACCCCATCGGCAAAACGCTCAATATGGATGCCGGACAGGCTTACTCCGTCGACGGACTCTACACCGTCGTCGCCGTATTCAGCGACCTGCCCGCCAACTGCTCCTTTGGTTTTCAATGGATATCCCCGTATACCACCTGGACCAACGCCAACAGCTGGCTAAAGGGCTGGGGGAATACACTCACTGAAACATACGTCCAGCTGGCCCCTTCCGCCTCCCGCGCCGCTATCGGCAAAAAGCTGACCCGTTTCCTGGCCGACCATCAAAATGGCGCGACGAATACCCTTTTATTGTTCAATATGAACGACTGGCACCTCCGCGACAAATTTGAGAACGGTATACAGACCGGCGGCGCCATCCGCTATGTGCGGCTTTTCTCGTTGATCGCCTCGATCATCCTGCTTATCGCCTGCATCAACTTCATGAACCTTTCCACCGCACGCTCCGGGCAGCGCGCCAGGGAGGTTGGTGTGCTCAAGGTCATTGGCGCCAATCGCGGAAGCCTCGTCGGTAAATTCATCGGCGAGGCCCTGCTCCTTTCCTTTCTGTCCGTAGGGCTCGCCGTCGTCTTGTTGTATATATTCCTCCCCGCCTACAATACGTTGGTGAACAAACAACTCCACATCAACCTCCTTCACCCGGCCCATGGTATCGGTCTGCTGGCCGTCGCCGTCGTCGCCGGTCTCGTAGCGGGGAGCTACCCCGCCTTCTATCTCTCTTCGTTTAACCCCATCCATGTATTGAAAGGCTTGAATACAAAATCAGGCGGCGGCGTCATTGCCATCCGGAAGGGCCTTGTCGTTACCCAGTTTACCGCTTCTGTCGGTCTTATCATCGGGACCATCATCGTCTACCAGCAGGTGCGGCACATCAAGGACCGCGATCTCGGCTATACCCGAAATAACCTGGTTTATATGGATATGCACGGTAACATGAAGGACCACTTCTACGCGATCAAGGACGAGCTCATTGCGACGGGTTATGTCGAAAACGCCGCGGTCAGCCTGCACGACGCCTTACACGTATATAGCTATGGCACTTCTTTGACATGGCCGGGAAAAGACCCGAACAGCAAGATATCCGTCCACATGAACCAGGTTAGCCAGGGATACCTCGCCACCATGCACATGAAACTGATCGGTGGCCGGGATTTCTATCCCACACCCGGGATCGACAGCAACAAGGTCATCATCAATGAAAGTATGGCCAGGGCGATGGGAAAGGAGGGGAGGCTCGGGGGCACCCTCATGAGCGGCATTTTTCCATTGCACGTGATCGGTATCATGAAGGATTATATATATAACGACGTATATGGCGCGGGCGCCCCGCTCGTTTTCTTTGACTATGGCGGTAACGCCACTGTCATGGCGCTACGCTTCAAACCCGGCGTCGATCTCCAGCAGGCACTCGCCAAAACGGGGGCCGTCATCACGGCCGAAAATCCGGACCAGCCATTCGCTTATCGGTTTGCCGACGAAGATTTCAATAGACTGTTTACCGCGGAAAACCTCATTGGCAGGCTGGCCGGCATCTTTGCGGTCCTGGCCGTTGTCATTTCCTGCCTCGGTCTGTTCGGCCTCGCCGCCTATACGGCCGAGCGCCGCGTAAAAGAGATCGGCATCCGCAAAGTGCTCGGCGCCTCCGTCCAGGGGCTCACCGGCCTCCTGGTAAAAGAATTCGTACAGCTCGTGACGATATCCTGTCTCATTGCCTTCCCGCTTTCCGCTTGGCTGTTACATGGCTGGCTACAAGGCTATGCGTATCGTACCGACCTCCATTGGTGGGTATTTGGCCTCTCTGCCGTCCTGGCCATGGCTATCGCCGTATTTACCGTCGGTTTTCAGGCCATCCGCGCGGCCCTTGCCAATCCTATAAAGGCATTGCGTAGCGAGTAGTTTGTCCTCGCCGATTGATCGAGGATGTGTTTCATCAAAATGTGGAATCCATTCGACACTTGTTGTCGTTGCGTTGTTAAACCTGGGGTTGTGGTATGAACCGCGCCAGTATATCGGGGATGCGGACATCGGGGAGCCCTCCGAGACTTTTTATCTCGGACGCGTATAACATAATTCTTCCATTAGTCAATGTGACGGTATAGTCTCCCTCGTTTGTAAGCTTGTGGCTGACATAGACGCCCAAGCGGTTTGATGGTTTGGCGATCATGGCTAGTCTGGCCAGCACGGCTTCGACCGCCTGTTGCCGGTTGTCGGTGTTTGTCATCGGGTAAAGGTATAGGTTATTAAGCATTCTGCCAATAAACCTTAGGAAGCCCATCCCGCGGGCTTTGGCGGTCGTACGCCGTTCGGGGAACATCAAATTGGAGCATACCGGCCTGGTCATGATGGCATGGTTTTTCTGGTAACTATGGTATCGATCATTAAAACAAACCATTATGTTACGTTGGACCATCATCTTCCTCATTATAGCCCTGGTGGCCGGAGCTTTTGGGTTTTTCGGCATCGCCGCGGGAGCGGCAACCATCGCTAAGGTTTTGTTCTTTATTTTCATCGTGCTCTTCCTGATCTCACTTATTGCGGGACGGAGACGGAGCGCGGACCTGCCTTGATGGGGTTGTATAAAATGAGAGGCGCATTCCTTTGGGATGCGCCTTTTTTTATCCAATGTCGAACCCTGGTGGCACAGGCTTTGAGCGATTTTTTTACGAAAAACATCATCTTATGTCAACAGTTACAACCAAGCATCATACATCGGGCGCCACCGGTAAGGACGGCGTGAAACAGGATCCGACGACGAAGTATCCGCGGCCTCCGTTCAAATTTGTGCAACAGGAATGGCCTGGGCTCGCATCGAAGATGGATCCCCGGCCGGATCATGGCGAGACGAGCTATCGCGGATCGGGCCGGTTGAAAGGCAAGCGGGCGCTGATCACCGGCGGGGACTCGGGGATGGGGCGTGCGGCAGCTATCGCTTACGCGCGGGAAGGGGCGGATGTGGCCATCAATTATTTCCCTTCGGAGGAACCGGACGCCCGGGAGGTGATCGGGCTGCTGAAGGCGGAAGGAGTGAATGCCGTGGCATTGCCGGGCGACCTGCGGGACAAGGAGTTTTGTAAACAGCTTGTGCGGGATGCGATAAAGGCCCTCGGCGGGCTCGACATCATTGTCAACAATGCCGGCAGGCAGCAGACGGCCCCGTCGATCACGGATGTGACCGACGAGGAGTTCGATGCCGTCATGAAGACGAATATCTATGCGCCTTTTTATATCATCAAGGAGGCCCTGCCCCACCTGGAGCCGGGCGCGGTAATCATCGGGACGACCTCCGAGCAGGCGTATGATCCCTCTCCTGACCTCTACGCATATGCCCAGACGAAGGCAGCCATCATGAACTATGTCAAATCGCTGGCTAAGATGCTGGGGCCGAAGGGTATCCGGGTCAACGGTGTCGCCCCGGGACCCATTTGGACGCCATTGCAGATCAGCGGCGGTTCCCCGAAGGAACGGGTGGAGAAGTTCGGTGGGCGGACGCCCCTGGGCCGGCCGGGTCAGCCGGTGGAGCTGGCGGGGATTTATGTGCAACTGGCTGCTGAAGACGGTAGTTATGCGAATGGGCAGGTATACGGGGCCGCCGGCGGGTCTGGTCAGCCATAGGCTGCGGGAAAGTCCCGGAAAGTGTGTATTTTAATGCCCCAATCAACCCAGGGACTGCTTTATGAAGAGAGGGGGCACGACGCACATATTGCTGGCGGACGATGACGGGGAGGACCAGGAGCTCCTGAAGGAAGCGCTGCATGCTGACGCGCCCGACGCGGAGGTTGCGATTGTGTGGAATGGAGCGGAGGCCGTGTCATACCTGTCCGGATGCTCGGAAGGGGCCTTGCCGGACGTCATCGTGCTGGATTATAAGATGCCGGTATTGAAC
Source organism: Dinghuibacter sp. (assembly GCF_035492835.1). Lineage (NCBI taxonomy): Bacteria > Pseudomonadati > Bacteroidota > Chitinophagia > Chitinophagales > Chitinophagaceae > Dinghuibacter > Dinghuibacter sp. The sequence goes on along the minus strand of NZ_DATJIY010000150.1, from coordinate 1,331 downwards.
GGAGCCGAGGTATTGGAACATCTTGTGGGCAATGAGCGGTACGCAAGCATTCCAAAGATCGTCTGGAGCAGCTCGAACCAACAGGAGTACATCGATCGATGCATACGAAGCGGGGCGGCGCTATTTGTGACAAAGCCCAACGATATGAGGGAATTGAAAAAAATTACCGATAAGATTCTCTCTCTTTGCGACCGGTCGTTATAGTGCGGCACTCTCAGGCAGACAAATCGTAAAGGTGGCCCCTTCCCCCGGCCGCCCGTCGGCTACTATCGTTCCTCTATGATTTTGTACGACACGTTTGCAGATGGCCAGGCCGATGCCGGTGCCCGGGCGTTGGCCGCGACTGTCGAGCCGCTGAAAGATGTCGAATATCTTTCCGGCATTGTCGGGCTCGAAGCCGATACCGTTGTCCGAAACGGTTATTTTGACGTACGGGCCCTCGATTTTTGGTTCGCCGTATGGCGGAGGGCATCCGCTTTCTGCGGTGATTGTAATAATGGGCGTTCTCGAAGGGTCCCGGTAGTTAAGCGAATTTCCCAATAAGTTCTCAAAGAGCTGTCTTAGCTGGAAGGCCACGCCGGGGATCGTCGGCAAGTAACCGACGGTAATTTGGGCGCGCTCGGTCTCGATGGTGTCCTGGTAAGTTTCCATCGCCTGGCGGACGACCTCGTTGAGGTCGGTATCCGATCTGTCGCCTCCGGCGGACGACGCCCTGGAGTAAGCCAGGAGATCGTCGATGAGGGTTTGCATTCGGACAGCGGCGGCGGTGGTGCGCTGTAGGTAATCCCGTTCTTTTTCGTTTAGCTTAGCCGGGGCTGATTCGGCCAGGAATGCCGTGTAATAGCGCATCTTACGAAGCGGTTCTTTCATGTCATGGGCTGCCGCGTAGGCGAACTGCTGCAACTCTTTGTTTTGGAACTCGAGGTCTTCGGAATAGCGCTTCAATTTTTCCTCGGCGATACGGCGCGCGGTAAGGTCCCGGGTCACCTTGGAGAACCCGACGACCTTTCCGGATTCGTCGTGGAGGGCGGTGATGACGACGCTGCCCCAAAACAACGTATTGTCTTTTCGCTGGCGCCAGCCTTCGTGTATGGCCTTGCCTTTGGCGGCGGCTTCCGCGATCAGGCGTTCGGGCAGGCCGCTATCCCGGTCTTCGGGTGTATAGAATATCCGGAAGTGCCGGCCGACGATCTCGGACTCCTGGTAACCCTTGATCTTCTCCGCGCCGCTGTTCCAGTTTTGGATAACGCCGTATTCATCGAGTAACAGGATGGCATAGTCGGTGACTTCGGCGATCATTTTATGGTAGCGGTCTTCGCTTTGCAGGAGCT
>NZ_DATJIY010000149.1:0-2451 GCF_035492835.1 Dinghuibacter sp. | reverse complement strand
CTGCCGTCCGGGTTGTTGGGGCCGGTCACAGTGATCACCGAAAGATTTGGAAATTAACTATGGTAAAAATTGGTTTATTTGGCATCGGCCTCGACACATACTGGCCCCAGTTCGATGCGCTGCAAAACCGCCTCGCCGGTTACCTGGGAACCGTCGCCGGACGCCTGGCGGAGCTCGGCGCCACCGTTATCGACGCCGGTCTCGTCGACACCCCCGATAAAGCCTTCGCCGCCGGCGACCTCTTCAAACGCGAGGACGTCGACCTCGTTTTCTTGTACGTCACGACCTACGCCCTCAGCGCCACCGTCCTGCCCGTCGTCAAAAAAGCGGGTGTGCCGGTGATCGTGCTCAACTTATCCCCCGAACCCGCGATCGACTACGCGTCCTTTAACAAAATGACCGATCGGACAAAAATGACCGGCGAATGGCTCGCCTTTTGCGCCGCCTGTCCCGTCCCCGAGATCGCCAACGTCTTCAACCGCGCCGGCATCCCTTTCCACCAGGTCACCGGTCTGCTCCACGGCGACGAACGCGTCTGGCAGGAAGCCGCCGGCTGGATCGACGCCGCCCGCGTCGCCCGCACGATGTACTACAACCGTCTGGGCGTGATGGGGAGCTATTACGGCGGTATGCTCGACATCTATACCGATCTGACGCTCCAGTGCGCCACCTTTGGCGGGCACATCGAGGTGATGGAAGTGGATGAGCTGTCCGCCCTCGAGGCAACCGTCACCGACGCCGAAGTGGCCGCGAAACTCGACGACATCGGGCAAACCTTCGACGTCCAGCCCGACTGCTCCGCGGCCGAGCTCAAAAGAGCGGCCCGGACCGCGGTTGCCCTGGACAAACTGGTAACGAAGCACGCCCTGGGCTCCCTCGCGTATTACCACAAAGGCGCCGGCAACCCCGCCAACGAAAACGTTATGACCTCGGTCATCCTCGGCAACTCCCTGTTGACCGGCCGCCACGTCCCCGTTGCGGGCGAATACGAGATCAAGAACGTCCAGGCGATGAAGATCATGGACACCCTTGGCGTGGGCGGCTCGTTTACCGAATACTATGCCATGGATTTTGCGGACGAGGTCGTCCTGATGGGCCACGACGGTCCCTGTCACCCCGCGATCGCCGAAGGCCGTATCAAGGTACGCCCGCTCCAGGTATATCACGGTAAAGTCGGCCAGGGTCTGTCCGTCGAGATGTCCGTCGCCCACGGCCCCGTGACGCTGTTGTCGATCGCAGAGTACAAAGGCGCGCTCCGGTTCATCGTGGCCGAAGGCGAGTCCGTCGCCGGCCCCATCCTCGAGATCGGCAACACCAACAGCCGCTACAAATTCCCCCTGGATATCCGCACCTTCGTCGAATCCTGGAACCGCCACGGCCCCGCCCACCACTGCGCCGTCGGCCGCGGGCACATCGCCGCGGTCCTTCGCAAGCTCGCCCAGATACTCGGCGTCGAGATGGTCCAGGTATGCTGAACGGCGCCCCTTCGGGGCGCCTATGATACCTTGAACGGCTTCGTCATATACCCCTCGGCGGCGCGTTGCCTTCCAATCTTATCATACACCTCCGGATCATCCGGCGCCCACGTCGCCAGCCCATCCACATACCGGTTGTACATACAAAACGCCGCCGCTATCAACACCGCGTCGTGAATTTCCTTGTCGGAGGCGCCAGCAGCCCGCGCCGCCCCGATGTCGTCGGACGTAACCTTCTTCCCATCCTGCTGCACCTTACCCGCTATCACAAGCAACGCCTTCATCTTATCGCTGATGGCGGCCGTCGAAGGATCGGCAATCACCTCCTCCACCACCTGCCCGTTCCCGCCCAGCTGGTGCCTGGCAATGGCCCCATGCGTGCTCGCGCAATACTTACAGGTATTCAAACTCGACGTATACGTCGCGATCAGCTCCCGCTCCCCCGGCGTCAGGGTTGACGTCGATACATCGTGCAGCAGCACCTGCACCAGGTCATTCATCGGTTGCGCGGTCACCGGGCTATACATAAACAGGCTGCGGATACCGGGGTATCCTTCGGGGAGGGAAATATGCGGCATGTGTTTTTTTAGAAAGCTACGCAAAAAAATCACCGTTTTGGCGCGCGCACGATCGCCGTATCCGTAGGCAAAGACGACACCGTGTACCCCCCGGAGTCGAGCAGCGTATGCGGGAACTGAGCCTTCAAAGCGGCCCACCGTGACTTATCCACCGCAGACCCGTACAGGAACAACTCGCGGAGCGACGGCAGCCCCGCCAGCGGCGTCACATCCGAGACCGCGGTCGAAGAAAGGTTCAGATACCGCAGCTTCGTCAACGACGCCAGCGCGCCGACGGACCGCACGTGTGTATGATCCAGCCACAACCGCACCAGCCCATGACACCGCGCGATCAGCGCCAACGCCGAATCGCCCACCGGCAGATCCGACAGCTTCAGCGACACCACGTTGTCCGCCAC
>NZ_DATJIY010000148.1:0-9112 GCF_035492835.1 Dinghuibacter sp. | reverse complement strand
CTCATCAAATGGTTCAATACCGATGACGAAACCAAAGTAATGATCGATGGCGATCTCTTTACCCTAAAGGATAAGGTAACGCTAAACAAACCCTGGGACACCGGGAACGACAGCGTCGATTTTGTTAATAATTGGGACCAGATAAGCCTGTTCAAGGTCGACGACAGGGAAATCATCGGGATCAGGATGTCCTACGGGCCTTGTTCCGGCCTTGCTTGCGGCGCGGAATACTATCTGCTATATGACGTCTCGACAAAGGAGAAGAGCTTCTTCGGCACTTTTAACGCGGACGACCAATTGGCGCTCTATGATTTTAACGGTGCCGGTCAATGGGACTACGTGTCAAAAAGCTTCAGCGGCGACCCCAACGGCTTGGCGCCCACAACAGTTACATACAACCTGTATTCGATGAACGCCAGCGGAAAGTTTGTCGAGCAGAACGATCGCTCGGGTCAACCGTACCGGTTGTCGGTTACCTCATTCCCGGATGACTCTTCGAAAACGGAAAGTTTTGAGCAGCATTGGTTGACGGTGATAAAGTAGGTTATTTGACCGAGATACAGACAAGGTTAATGCCATGGTAAAGATCTAAATACGATTACGTCCTTTCAACCCCGCCTTCCGCATCGAAGCGACCTCAACGGAATACACTCCGAATTCCTCGGATACCCTCCCCGAAAATATGTAAAACCCGTTCCCCTGGAAGGGGTATTGCGCGAGCGAAGCGGGAAAGTGTACGGTATCCACCCAGTCGCCGCATTTGTCAAAAAAGGTCCCGAACATCATGGACTCCCCTTTGGCCGTGCGCGCCGGCTTGGTGGTAACGAGGTAGCCGATCATGGACACGGTTTCGCCAAGACGCCTGTCCAGGTCGGCCGCCGCGACAAATGACTCCAGCGGCGCATCGGCGAGCGCCCACACATCCCCCAAGGGAAACCCCAGGAGCTCCATCTCGTCATACGCATCGTCCAACGGGTGCTCCGCCAGCTCCGGCAACTGCCAGCGGACCGGTGCCTCGCGAAAGAGGGCGACGCCCGCGGGCTGGCGTTGTTTTTTCTTGTACAGGAAGGTGGCTTCCCACAGCAGCTCCTTTTTCCGCTTGCCGGTAAACCGGAGCGCGCCGACACGGATCAGCAGGTTCATCTGTTCGGGGGTGATGGCCACGCGGTCGACCAGGTCGCCCACGTCGAGAAAGGCGCCACGCAGTGATCGCTCGGCCAGCAGAGAACGCACCATCTTCTCCTCCAACCCTTGCACGTGCACAAATCCACACACCACCTGTGCGCCGCAAATGGAGGTAAGGTACTCGCCGGTGTTGACGCAAGGCGGCTGCACGACCGCCCCCGTTCGCTTCAGCTCATGGAAATACACCTCCGTCCGGTAAAACCCGCCGAAGTTGTTGATGACCGCCACCATGAACTCCATGGGGTAGTAGGTCTTGAGGAACAGGCTCTGGTAGCTTTCCACCGCGAACGACGCCGAGTGCGCCTTGCTGAACGAGAATCCGGCGAAAGACTCCATCTGACGCCAGACCTCGGCGACGAGAGACGGATCATACCCCTTCTGGGCGCAACCCTCGAAAAACCGCTCCCGGATCCGCTGGAACCGCTCGTTCCCCCGATACTTCCCGCTCATGGCGCGGCGCAGCACGTCGGCCTCGCCCAGGTCCAGCCCCGCGAAAAAATGCGCGACCTTGATCACGTCTTCCTGGTACACCATGACGCCAAAGGTCTCCGCCAACAGCTCTTCGAGGGCCGGATGCAGATACGTGAACCCGGAAGGGTTATGGAACCGGTGAATATACTGCCGCATCATCCCCGACTGCGCCACCCCGGGCCGGATGATCGAGCTCGCCGCTACCAGCGTGAGGTAGTCGGAGCACCGCAGTTTTTGCAGGAGCTGCCGCATGCCGGGACTTTCGATATAAAAGCACCCGACGGTCTCCGCGCGGCGGATACCCGAAGCCACCCGCGGGTCGACCTTGAACGCGGCGACGTCGTGGATGTCGATGGTCACGCCCTTGCCCGCCCGGACCAGCTCGATACAATCCTTGATATGCCCAAGCCCCCGCTGACTCAACAGGTCGAGTTTGAAGAGGTTGATTTTTTCCGCCAGGAAAAGATCGATCTGCGCCGTCGGCAGACCCTTGGGCGGCAGCTCCACCACGGTGTAGGTAGTGATGGGTTTTTCGCTGATCAACATCCCGCCGGGGTGTACCGAGCCGTGGTTGGGGAAGTTGAGCATCCGTTCACTGTAATATTGTATGCCACGCTGGTAACGGTCTTCCTTCATCGGCGATTTCACGTTATCGACCAGCGCGTCGATCTCCGCCTTTGGCAGCCCGCAGACCTTGCCCAGCTCCCGTATCGTCGCGCTCCGCTGAAACGTGCTGAACATCCCGAGCAACGCTACCCGTTCGCCGCCATGACGCTTGAATACGTAAGCCATCACCTCGTCCCGGTCCCTCCAGCTGAAGTCGATGTCGAAGTCCGGGGGAGAGCTCCGGTGCGGGTTCAAAAAGCGCTCGAAATACAGGTCCAGCTCGATCGGGTCCACGTCGGTGATCCGGAGGCAATAGGCTACGATCGAATTGGCCCCGCTGCCGCGGCCCACGTAGTAAAATCCGCGGCGCTGCGCATACCTTACCACGTCCCAGGTGATCAGAAAAAATGCGTTGAAGCCCATCTGGTCGATGATCCCGAGTTCTTTCTCCAGCCGCTCCAGCGCGTCCGCCCGATCCCCATACCGATACCGGAAACCCTCCAACGCCTCCGCCCGCAGCAGCGCCCGGTCTTCATCCCGGCTTTGAGTAAAGCACTGGAGCGTCTTATCGGTGCTATAGTCCATGTACAGGTCACAGGCGTCGATCACCTCTTGCGTTCTTGTCAAAAGGGCTGGATAGCGCCCGAAAACGGAGCCGATTTGTTCGTTTGTCAAAAAATACTCATCCGCCGCCCCCATATCCTCTGGCCGCTGCTTCGTCAGCAGCGTGTTCTTGTCGATAGCCCGGAGCAACCGGTGCAACCGGTAGGATTCGTTCTTTTGATTCCGGTCGCGGCTGCGGTCGTCCACCCTGGGCGCCTGGAACGTGACCGCGTTGCGGACCACGAATTTGCCGGTGGCGGTGTTCTTCCCAAAGAGCTTGTTCACTTCCGACGGCCGCACCCCGATCAGCTCGTGCTCGTGCAGGTCGGTTGCCTGTAGTGCCCGCGGCCCCGTCGCGCCCCTTCCCACCGCGTCGAGCGAGCCCCAGCCGATCGAATCCAGGGCGTCCTTGCCCACCGCCTCCATTCCATAGACGATCCAGACGTGTTCCGCCTTCAGCTTCGGCCGCCGTGGAAAGGGCTCCTTTGCCTGCAGGTGTTCCGACAGGAAACGGTTGATCGCCGCGAACCCGTCCAGGTTCCTGGCCAGCAACAGGTAGCAGAACGTGTCCCCGTTGCGCACTTCCGCACCCAGGATCGGGCGGATGCCGTTTTGTATACAGAATTCGTAGAAGTCCCACGCGTCCGCCGTGGAATTGATATTGGTCAGCGCCAGCGCCTCCGCGCCGATCGCCGCCCCCGTTTTTACGAGCTCCTCCGTGGGGAAGGTGCCGTAGCGGTAGCTGAAATAGGTTTTGCAATTAATGTACATAACGCCTCCCCGACTCGTCGTGCCCCCAGGCGCCGCGGCCTTCGCGGCCCGCCGCGCTTTGCGCGGGGTCCCTGCGCCGCGAACCGCCGTTTTCTCCGCCCACGAAGCCCACCGCCCTGACGAGCAGATCGCTCCCGAAGCGGCGCTTGATGTGGTCGATCTGCTGATACAAATGGATCATCTCCTGCGTATCCTCGAACAGGTTAATCTGGTAATTGCCCGGAATGAGGTGGGAAAAACGCACCCCGACGAGCCTGACCAGCAATCGCCTGTCATAGAGCTGTGCGAACAATTCCTTCACCTTCCGGAGCAGCACATGGTCCGAACCCGTGTACGGGATCGTCGCCTGTTTGGTAAAGGTGTCGAAGCTGGAATACCGCACCTTAACGGTGATGCACCCTGTCAAACGGTTTTGCTGCCGCAGGTCGAAGGCGATCCGCTCCGTCATCTTCACCAGCTCGTTGCCCAGGAAGGCCATGTCGGTGGTATCGCTGTGAAAAGTGCTTTCCGTAGAGATGCTTTTTTGCTCGCTGTAAGGCACCACCGGGCTTTCGTCGATGCCGTTGGCCTTGCGCCAGAGGTCGATCCCGTGTTTGCCAAAAATATTAGCCAGCATTTCCATGGGGATGTCGGCCAGTACGCGGACGGTTTCCACGCCCATTTGCCGCAGCTGGTCCGCCGTCTGCTGTCCCACCATCGGCAGCTTTTGCACCGACAGCGGTGCCAGGTACCGGCGCTCTTCGCCAAACGGGATCTCCATCTGGCCGCGGGGCTTGACCTCGTTGGTGGCCACCTTGCTGACGAGCTTGTTCGATGCCAGCGCGTACGAAATCGGCAACCCCGTTTCGCGCGTGATGGACTCCCGGAGCTCCCTTGTGAATTTCGAGATGCCGAAGAACTTGTCCATCCCCGACAAATCGACGTAGAACTCGTCGATACTGGCCTTTTCGCAGACGGGTACCTTGTCGCGGATGATGTCCGTTACGATGTGCGAGTACTTGGAATAGCTTTCCATGTCACCCGAAATCACCATCGCTTCCGGACACAACCGTTTGGCCAGCTTCATCGGCATGGCGCTGTGCACGCCGAATTTCCGCGTCTCATAACTGCACGCCGCCACCACGCCCCGTTCGCCCCCGCCCACAATGAGGGGTTTCCCATTGAGGATGGGGTTCTTCAAGCATTCCACCGAGACAAAAAACGCGTCCAGGTCGAAATGAGCCACCGAACGGGAGGTTTCCATGCAGCTAAAATACTAAAAAAATTAGTATTTTAGCTGTCTTAGATAAACGGGAATGCCCTGGTCGCGAATGGCCTCGGTAATCGAGCGCAGCGTATCCATATGGTCATGGAATACGTCCGGAAAACCTACCAGCCGCCGGTCTTCTACGACCAATTGCATCTCCTTTGGCAGGTCCAGGGCGACCGATTGCAGGAGTTTTATCTCGATCGGCCGCCCCTCCGGCTCCCACGTGACCTCTGCCGGAATGGCAAAGGAATAGTGGAAGAAAATGATCTTTTTCAACATCATAGGAGGGTTCATTAGGTTATCACCACCCCATTGCCAAAAATGAGACCAAGTATTTTAGGGAGCTGGAATTATAACATTTTATAATTCAACATTCAATTTTGACTTCTCGGTTTGAAGACATACGAGCCACAGGAAAATTCGTTATCTGCTCTGGCACAGAGCAATTTCCAATGGGGGACAAAACCGAAGCGATGAGCCTGATAACCTTCCTGATACTTCTTGAGGAGACGCATGCCCTATAAATAGCTGTCCACGCTATATCGCCCGGCCCCCGTCAATACCAGGACGATATACGCACCCAGGTATACATACACCAGCTCCGCGTTCCCGTCCCCAAAGTAGAAGCCATGCATCACGCCAAAGACCACGCCCAGGTTGACCACGATCAGGAACGCCGCCAGCCGGGTCAAAAAACCCGCCGCGACGAGGATCGTACACAGCGCATCCGAGATCAGCGCATAGATCAGCCCCGTTCTTGCGCCCACGTGTATCGGGTCCGGGAAACGGGCGGCCATATCCTGGAAATGGAGCACTTTATCCAAACCGTGTTTGATAAATAAGCTGGCGCTCACCCACACGCGCAGTATCAGCAGGGCAACATCAATCCTGACCGGGATATTGGAACGGAAAGACCTTTTCATGTAGAGAGTGGATTTTGGGCCCTCTAATATAAGGTTTATTTGTATATATAAATCGCCCCATCCGGAAAGGTGTACACCAATTCCAGCGAAACCTGTTGCTTCAAACGGTCCAGATATGCTTTCGGATACGCCAAACAGGCGTCGATCCAGATCAGATAAGCCCCATGATCGTACCGGAAATCCCGTAAATCCTCCGGATCGTCCAGGCTGGGGAGATAATCCGACGACACCCGCCGCGTTTTCCAATACAGGATGTCGGGCGCGTTCGTATAAACGCTCGTATTCGAATCCAGCAGGACCGGCTGCCGGTTGACAAACGTGATCGTCGGCGAACGGTCCAGGGCCGCGGGGTCATACCGGACATAGCTCTTGTAGGCGATCCCGGGGTCCTTGATATACCGTATATCCGCTGCAACCGACGATATTATCAGGAGCGCCAGTATAACTGTCTTTTTGGGTAACGTGTTGCCTAGCCCGATCAATGCCGGTACCACCAATGGCGCCAGTAACCGCGTATCCAACGCCTCGAACGCCGTAAGCATCGCCGTGGTCAGTATAAAGGCCGAATACACCGCCGCCAGTGTCAACGCTATCGCAAACAGCCCCGCCGGCCTCTTTCGGCTCCGCCACCAGGCCACGACTATTACCAGCAGGAACAAGATCGCCACGGCCGTGTACAGCCATTTCGCCCTGTCCAGCGGCGGCGTCCATTCGCACAGCACCCCGCCAAACCGGTTCAGGTGTACGCTCAGCGGCAGCAGGTTTTTTTGCCGGTCCCCCGTCACCGTCCCGCCGATGAGACGGTTGCGCACGAGGTTTATCGCCAGCGGGGCAGACGCCACCGTCCCAAAGAGGAAGGCGCGTCCTATCCGTTTGTGTTCCAGCAGCAGTACCAACCCTCCCGTCGCTATCACCGTCACCCCCGCGTACCGCGTCACCGCCGCCACGCCCGCCGCCGCCACCATCAACCAAAACGCCCTCCAGCTATGCGTCCGCCCATACCAAGCCCCCGCCCACAAAAACACCCCTATGCAAAAAATAAACAGCGTCTCCGACCACAACATCTCATACACCTGCAGCAATGCCGGACTCGCCGCCACACAAGCGCCGATCAGCGTCCGCTGCCACTTCGTTACCCCTTCCCTTTCGAGCATCCCGATCACTCCTGCCACCAAAAGCCCAAACAATATCGCGTTGACCACCTGCCCAAACGCCAGCGGATCGACACGTGTCACCCACTGTATCACCCCCAGGAAAAAAGGGTAACCCACCGGAAAATCGACATACATGTCCCGGTCGAACGACCGCAGCACCCCTCCCTGGGTAAGGTTCCGCGACACGCTGGCGTACGTGATCGCGTCCGCGGATATTCCCACTCCCGGGAGGGCCCAAAGCGCGAGCGCCACCGCGGTCAGGGCCAACGCGGCCGCGATCCACGGTAAATTCCCAGTCTTTTTGTCCTTTACGCCCATAGCTATTTTGTAAATATATGGATTTCAACATTTTTGCCCCGCCCTCCCCATTTTTACGGATTGTTTTTCTGCTAAACTCTCTTTAGTTTGGTTCCCTAAATAATCTCAACCATGCAAACTTCACGAGCCCCGTGGTGGCTCCTGCTTATCCTCTTACCGCTTTCGTGCAACAAACCCAACGCTGTTCGGACGTTGGTTGACGCTGCCATCCGTACGTCAGGAGATTCCACCATTCGTACGTCCGATGACGCCGCCTTAATCCGCGCCGCCGAAACCGCATTCTGGTCGGTCTATCCCCCCGACACGACCACCTATACCTGGTCCGCCCGCTACAGCCAGCCCCTCTGGAACAACGTCCAAATCCTGGCGTTGTCCTTTGGTCCCGCCATCTCCGTCTCCATAGCCACACGCCCCGGTCTCACCCTCCACACCGGTTCCGCCGCACTCCCGGCCAACCAGATCAGCCGGCTGCTGTTATACCGCGACACCCTCCACCACTGGCATATCGAACGCCTCGCCCGCATCCCTTTGTCCCCGACCACCTCCGAAATACGCATCGAAGACTGGCAAGGCAACTTCCTCCGCGCCTACCTCTATACCGCCGGCGCCACCATTTCCCTTACCGAATCCCACACCTATATCCGTCCAAATCCCGGCATCGAACCCGACTTCGCCGCCCCCACCGCCCCTAAACCCACCTGCACCGAAACCGACTGGTACGCCTGCTCCACTATCGGCGACGGCCCCACCATCTGCGAATACGCCTACACCACCGAAGAATGCACCGGCTCCTCCGGCAGCAACCCGCCCAGCTACCCCTCCGGCGGCCCCACTTCCGCCGACTACACCCTCGTAGGCGTGCCTACCGGCAGCCCGACCGGCTCCGGCGCCGCTGCCGCCTCGATAAAACCCGACACCTCCATAACCAACCATCCCATCGTCCAATGCGTCTATACCCACCTCATGAACCCCAACCTCAACCACGGCCTCAAAAGCGTCCTGTCCAGCTTCGACGACGGCCAGCCCTATAACGTCACCTTCACCCTATCCACCGGCCTCACCGACGTCGACGGCCAATGCGCCTTTCTGGGCAACAACAGCTTCCTCATCACCATCAACGGCACCGAAGCCGAAGACAGCTCTTACTCCCGCATCTACCTCGCCTCCACCTTCATCCACGAAGCCTTCCACGCCAAGCTCCGTCAAAAAGTCCTCGAAACCTTCGGCACCGCGACCGTGGACGCGTGGCCCAAGCCCATCAACGACATGACCCTTTCCGAGCTCGCCACCTACTTCGAGCTCGAATCCAAATCCAACAATATCTGGGAAAGCATCGAACACGACTGGATGGTCGACAACATCGCCACCCTGGCCACCACCCTCCAACAATTCGTCCAAACCTACTACAAGTCCACCGCCGCCGCCGTCGGCTCATCCCTAACTCCTTACGAGGCGCTCATGTACATGGGGCTGCAGGATGCTACGGTTTATCAGGAGGAGGTTGTGGATAAGGGGTTGGATTCTAATTTTACAGAATATCAGCGCGTGTTGAATGAAGGAGGTAAATGCCAGGATTGATCCCTAAAAATTTCTATATATGAATTATATATGCTTAGCGATATTTTTCTTTGTTCAAATATCTGGTACTCAAAAGCGGGTTGCCATAGATACGATATACGTAAAGCTGCCAAGTCGCTTTGATACCGTGAATGTCTACAAAAGGTTCCCGAAAATTATGGCGATTACTTTAGATAGGCATTCGCAGAAGACCTATTCGGCTCCTACAGGCACAACCTTTGATGCCCAGCGCACTCCCTCCTTCTACCACCCCC
>NZ_DATJIY010000147.1:0-12441 GCF_035492835.1 Dinghuibacter sp. | reverse complement strand
TTCCCCGCTGTACGAGATCGCCTGCCGGTTCACCGACGTCACGCGGAGGCTGGCGTAGCCCGCGCTCGAGACGCTCAGGTTGATCTGGTTGACGTCCCGGTTGTCCTTGGGCTTGATGGTGATTTCCCAGCCGCCCTTTTTTGTCGAGTCCACCTTGTAATCGAACTGGGTGGAGATGAACTGGACGCCGCCCTTGGTGGGGTCGATCGGTGCGGTGTATGCGCGGCCGTAATAGGGCAGATAGGCGACGACGCTGTCTTTCGACACGGTGAAGTCGTACCCGCTGGAGAGGTGTTTGGTCGGGCCTCCCATCGGGATGGCGGTCTGGGCGACGAACCGGTAGTCCTGTGCATTGATCAGGACGGCTGTTTTTTGCGCATGCAAGGCCATCGGCAGTACGCACGATAGGATTAGCAGTATTTTCATCTGCATAAGGTAAACATTTTTGGCTTACATTTCAAGCGTCAAATGGAAATGAACAGATCAGACATGCTGCGCCGGATGATCCAGGAGCAACCCTGGGATGTCCTGGTCATCGGGGGTGGCGCCACCGGTCTGGGCGTAGCCGTGGACAGCGCCTCGAGGGGTTACCGGACGCTCCTGCTGGAAAAAGAGGATTTTGCCAAGGGCACCTCGAGCCGGTCGACGAAGCTGGTGCACGGGGGCGTGCGCTACCTGCAGGAAGGCGACATCGGGCTGGTCCGGGAGGCCCTGTACGAGCGCGGTTTGTTGTTGCAAAACGCGCCCCACCTGGTCCACAAGGAACATTTTATCATTCCCCTCTATAATTGGTGGTCGGGTCTTTGGTATACCGCCGGGCTCATGGTCTATGACCTGTTGAGCGGCCGGAAAAGCTTTGGACCGTCGCGGCCGATTTCCCGTAAGCAGGTCATCCAACGTCTCCCGGGTATCCGCCGGAGAGGCCTCCGGGGCGGCGTGATCTATCTCGACGGCCAGTTCGACGACGCCCGCCTGGCAATCAACCTGGCGCAGACCGCGGTCGAACAGGGGGCCGTCGCGCTCAACCACCTGGGCGTGGACCGCCTGCTCAAGGACGCGTCGGGCCGTATAACCGGTTGCGTGGCCACCGACCATTTGACTGGACAATCGTATGAAGTCCGAAGCAACTCGGTCGTGAACGCCACCGGCGTTTTCGTGGACGACATCCTGCAGATGGACGTCCCCGGCGCGGCGCCCCAGGTGCGGCCCAGCCAGGGGGTGCACCTCGTGCTCGACCAAACCTTCCTGGGGTCCGGGGACGCGGTGCTGATCCCAAAGACCTCCGACGGGCGCGTGCTGTTTGGCGTGCCCTGGGAAGGAAAGCTCCTGGTCGGCACCACCGATACGCCGTTGAACGGTCATAGCCTGGAACCGCGCGCGCTGGACGAGGAAGTGTCGTTCATCCTCCGTACGGCGGGCGAGTACTTTGAAAAAGCGCCCACGCGCGGCGACGTCCTCAGCGTGTTTGCCGGGCTCCGGCCGCTGGCGGCGCCGCAGGGCGGAAAGGCCGCGCCACCTGGCGGAAACGCGCCCCGGGGCACGGACGCGGCGACCAAGGAAATCTCGCGCAGCCACAAGATCATCACGTCGCCTTCGGGCCTGGTAACCATCACCGGTGGAAAGTGGACGACCTATCGACGCATGGCGGAGGACACCGTGGACGCGGTCATCGCCTCGGCCGGGCTGCCGCCGCGCGCCTGTGTGACACAGGGGTTGCGGATCCACGGGGCGGCGGACGCACCGGCGACACCGACAGCCGGGCCGGAAACCCTGGCGGCGGGCCGTCTGAAGTCCGCGGGCGAGCCGCCGGCAGACCTGCTCGCGCTCTATGGCAGCGACCGCCCCGCGCTGTTAGCGCTACGGGCGGAGAACCCTGCCTGGGCCATACCATTGCACCCCCGCCTACCCTTCACCGGGGCCGAGGTCATTTGGGCGGTGCGGATGGAAGAGGCGCTGACGGTGGAGGACGTGCTGGCCAGGCGCGTCCGGGCGCTTTTCCTCGACGCGCGGGCGGCGATGGCGATGGCACCCGCGGTGGCGCGGCTGATGGCCGGCGAAATGGGGAAAGACGAAAACTGGGAGCGGGCGCAGGTGGATGCGTTCCGCGAGGTGGCGCAAGGATACGTGCTGACGTAAACGCGACAGCAAACAGTGTTGTATAGCTTGTTATGGACAAATATATCTTATCCCTCGACCAGGGCACCACGAGCTCCCGCGCCATCGTCTTCGATCACGCGGGGAACATCGTTTCGGTCGCGCAAAAGGAATTCACGCAATACTTCCCCCAGGCGGGATGGGTAGAGCACGACCCGAACGAGATATGGTCGACCCAGGCGGGCGTGGCAGCTGAGGCTACGGTAAAGGCCGGGCTGAACGGCACCAATATCGCCGCTATCGGGATTACCAACCAGCGGGAAACGACCATCGTCTGGAACCGGGCAACGGGAAAACCGGTCTATAACGCCATCGTCTGGCAGGACAGGCGGACGGCGGAGTATTGCAACCAGCTGCGGGAAACGAAACGGGAGGACCTGATCCGTCAGAAAACGGGCCTGGTCATCGACGCTTATTTTTCCGCCACCAAGATCCGGTGGATACTCGACAACGTCCCCGGAGCGCGGGAGCGGGCGGAAGCCGGAGAGCTGGCCTTTGGAACGGTGGACACCTGGCTGGTATGGAACCTTACGCGCGGGAACGTACACGTTACGGACGTGACCAACGCGAGCCGGACGTTGCTCTTCAACATCCATACGCTCGACTGGGACGAGGAATTGCTCGGGATGTTCACCATCCCGCGGAGCCTGCTCCCGCAGGTAAAGGCCTCCAGCGAGGTCTACGGAGAAACGAAGACCACCATTTTCGCGTCGAAGGTGCCCATCGCGGGTATTGCCGGAGACCAGCAGGCAGCCCTTTTTGGCCAGATGTGTATAAACCCCGGCATGGTGAAGAACACCTATGGCACCGGTTGCTTTATGCTGATGAATATAGGAGAGAAGTGCCTGATGCCCTCGGACAACGTCCTGACGACGGTCGCCTGGAAGGTGGGCAGCCGGGTCAACTACGCCTTTGAAGGCAGCATCTTTATAGCGGGCGCCGTCGTGCAATGGCTCCGGGACGGTCTGGGCATCATCCGGTCGTCTTCGGAAGTGGAGGCGTTGGCCGCCCAGGTCGCCAGTACCGAAGGCGTCTACTTCGTCCCCGCGTTCACGGGGCTTGGAACACCGCACTGGAACCCCTACGCCACCGGTATGATGGTGGGACTGACGCGGGGCACCACGTCCGCGCACATCGCCCGGGCGGCGCTGGAGGCAATCGCCTACCAGACCGTCGAGGTCCTTCGCGCCATGGAGGCTGCGGCGGGCACACCGGTCACCGAGCTACGGGTAGACGGGGGCGCCACCGCCAACAACCTGCTGATGCAGTTCCAGGCCGACGTCCTCCAGACCAAGGTCATCCGGCCGACCATTACCGAGACCACGGCGCTGGGCGCCGCCTACCTGGCAGGACTGGCCGTGGGGTATTGGAAAGATACCGACGAGATCAAACAGTTCTGGAAGGCCGACCGCGCATTCGCGCCGGCGATGGCGCCGGAATTGGTGGCCAAAGGGTTCCATGAGTGGCAGCGCGCCATTGCGACGGTGCTCGCGTGGACCCGATTATAACCAACCCGCACCCGCTGTGGCGCGTCAAACGATTGCTATATGAATGCATTTACCGCTGAATTCCTGGGCACCGCCGTCCTGATCTTTTTGGGCGACGGCGTCGTGGCAAACGTCCTGCTCAAAAATACCCACGGCAACGGCGGGGGGATTATTGCCATCACCACGGCCTGGGCCATGGCCGTCTTCGTGGGTGTAGTCATCGCCGGACCGTACAGCGGTGCGCACCTCAACCCCGCCGTCAGCGTCGGACTGGCCGTGGCCGGAAAATTTTCGTGGGATCTCGTACCCTTGTATATAGCCGCACAGTTCCTTGGCGCCATGACGGGCGCCCTTTTGGTTTGGGTCTGTTATAAAGACCACTTTGATCGCACCCCGGACCCCGCTCTTCAGCGGGCGGTCTTTTGCACCTCCCCGGCCATCCGCAACGGCTGGCGAAACCTTTTCTGCGAGTTATCCGCCACCTTCATCCTGTTGTCCGCGGTTTTCTACATTACCGACGCAAAGATCCTCTCCCCCGCCGAAACCAGCCACATCGGTCTGGGCTCCGTCGGGGCCATCCCCGTCGCCTTTGTCGTTTGGGGCATCGGGCTCTCGCTGGGAGGAACCACCGGATACGCGATCAATCCCGCCCGGGACCTCGGCCCCCGACTCGTACATCAACTACTGCCTATAAAGGGCAAAGGCTCCAGCGATTGGGGCTACGCGCCCATACCCTTGTTAGGTCCACTGGCCGGCGCCGCCCTGGCCGCCTGGCTCTTCAGAATAATATAACATTCAGATTAATTCAATCTAATCCAGGATACGGTCAATTGGCCGTATCATTGCGCTGCTTACCACAGAGCCGCAATCCCCCCCTATCAAACTACGCTACGACCACTTGCTATGCCTCCAAAGGCTAGCTAACGCTACTTTATCTATATGAAAGCAAAACTACCCAGCCTCAATGGCCTCAGGGCGCTTAGTATCCTATTCGTCCTGATCGGGCATACGGAACTAAAGAGCCTTCACCTATCCGGCGATCCGGCCGGTGCGCAGATCGGCGTAACGATCTTCTTTATCATTTCAGGTTTCCTGATCACGTACCTGCTGATGAGGGAGGAGCAGGCCAGCGACGGCCGCGTCTCCTTAAAGGACTTTTACATCCGCAGGGCCTTCCGCATCTTCCCGGTGTACTACACCCTTCTACTGGTATACCTCATCCTCCAGGTACTTGGTTTCCTGCAGTTCACCACGGCGTCATGGATTTCGTCCCTGACGTATACCAAGTACGTCAATCCACGGTGGTCGGAATGGGAAACGGGGCACCTATGGTCCTTGTCGGTGGAAGAGCAGTTCTACCTGGTATGGCCCGCGGTGTTCTACTTCCTGAAGCGCGTCCGGGCACCGCTGGCTGTCGCCGTCATTGCCGTCATCCCGTTTGTCCGGTTGGGGGGCGGCTATAACGCCATGCATATGTTCACCCGCGCGGATGCGCTGATGGGTGGATGCCTGCTCGCCCTTTACTACGAGCGACTGCGCGGCGCCCTGGCAAAGCTTCCCCGCGCATACCTCCTTCTTCCTTTTGCCGGGCTGCTCGGGTCGATGATGACCAAACGGATCATTACGCTATTTTTCCACGAAAACACCCAGGTCGAAAGGATCGCCATTGCTTTTGGCGGCTCCTACGGGACGCTTACAGCAAATGTTCTATTCCCCCAAATTGTGGCCGGTGTCGGAGTTCCCCGGTAACATCGCCTTTATCCTGGTCACCGCCGTCCTCTCCTATCACCTCCTGGAAACGCCCTTCCTGAAGTTGAAGGACCGGTTTTACAAGCGGCCAAAACCCGCCCCCGTGCGGGAATTCGGGTTAAAAACGAAGGCTGACGTCGCCTGACACCGGTACAGCCCCCTCGACGTCGGCCACATATAGAGTTATTACGACATATTTAATAGGGTTTTGTGCCTATCTTGGGCGCAATTTTGTACCTCCAATGTCCAAGAAACTAATCCCCAGCCTCAACGGATTGAGAGCCTTGAGCATCATTTTTGTCCTTGCCGGTCACACCGAGCTGAGGAGCTTTCACATCACCGACGATCCCCCGGGCATGCAGGTGGGTGTCACGATCTTTTTCCTCATTTCCGGTTTCCTGATCACCTGGCTCCTCATGCAGGAAGAGCGGCAAAACAACGGGCGGATTTCACTAAAGGGCTTTTACATCCGGAGGGCCTTCCGCATATTCCCCGTGTATTATACCCTGCTGCTGGTATACTTTTTCCTGCAATTGGCGGGTATCTTCCAATTCACGACCGCGTCCTGGGTTTCGTCCCTGACGTACACAAAATACCTCAGCCCCCGATGGGGAGAATGGGAGTCGGGACACCTGTGGTCATTGTCCGTGGAAGAGCACTTCTACCTGGTATGGCCCACGGTGTTCTATTTCTTTAAAAGGTTCAGGGTGCCGTTCGCCCTGGCGGTTATGGCGGTCGTCCCGTTCGTGCGCTTGTGGGGCCACTTTGGCGACCTGCACATGTTCACCCGCGCGGACGCCTTGATGGCGGGTTGCTTGCTGGCGCTCTATTACGAGCGCCTGACCGGGGTATTGCTGACACTACCCAGGGTCTGGCTGCTCCTTCCTTTTGCAGTCATGCCACTTTCCCTGTCGGCCAAGCGGCTTGTCAAGCTGTTTTTCCCCGGAGATATCCCGCTGGCAAAAATGGCGGTCGCCTTCAGCGCGTCATACGGCATACTAACGCTCCTTTGTCTCGGGCTTATCCTCGCCATTTCGATCAACTTCGCGAACAACCCCTGGTTCCGCTTCTTGAACAATCCCGTCATGAACTATATCGGCAAGCTGTCCTACAGCCTGTACATCTGGCAACAGATGTTTTTTTCCGACAAGCTGTGGCCGGCGTCGCGATTCCCCTATAACATCGCCTTCATCGTCATCACCGCCCTTTTGTCCTACCACCTCGTGGAGACGCCCTTCCTGAGGATCAAGGACCGGCTCCGGGTCCGTACCCGGGCGGTACGCATCCGGACGCGGGCAGCCCAGGTCCGGAAGACGCGCATCGGTCAGCCGGTGGCAGCCTGATGTAACCCGTCAGCCGGTGGCCACCTGACGTCACCCGTTTCGCGCAGGTCGTCAAAGAAAGCCACCCACCACCGGGGAACGGCGTATTTTAGCCGCATGATGCGATGGAAAAAATGGTGGTTCCCTCCCCTCTTCGGGCTGTGCATTTACGTGAGCATCCGGCTGGTGGCGGACGTGCAAAGCGGGACGAGGTTCTGGATGCGGTGGTGGGTCTGGAACGCCATCGAGATCGGGACGACGATCGCGCTGAGCTATCCGGTGATCTACCTGATGGATCATTACCGGAGAAGGAACCAGCGTCGCGACAACGGACCGCTGACAGGGGAAAAAATTTTCCGGGAATTCGGCGAAGTCTACCTGTACACCACCATCCTGCTCAACGTCGTGCTGATCACGATGTGCGCGACGACGGACAACGGCTTGCAGTGGGCGGATGTCGTGGATATCAATCTCCTGCCTCCTCTCTTCAACCTCGTCTATTACGCGGTGACCCGCGCGATGGGGTCGATCCGGCTTAACTATGAGCAACGCATCCAGATCGAAAAGATCACCAACGACCAGCTGGAAACCGAGCTGCGTTTCCTCCGCGCGCAATACCATCCCCACTTCCTGTTCAACGCGCTCAATACCGTGTATTTTCAAATGGAGGAAGACACCCCGCGCGCGCGCCAAACGGTGGAGAAACTGTCCGAGCTGCTGCGCTACCAGCTGTACGACCCGCACCATACGGTGCCGGTGGAGCGGGAGCTGCGCTACCTGGAGTCCTTTATCGACCTCCAGCGCCAGCGGATGAACGACCACCTCGAGCTGGACGTTTACTTCGATCCGTTGCTGGGGGGACAGCAGGTGTATCCGCTGTTGCTCCTGCCCCTGGTGGAAAACGCGTTCAAATACGCCGGCGGTGACTATTGGATCCGCGTCCGCGCGAGCCTGGAGCGTGGGGCGCTCCGGTTCGAGGTCGGCAACGCGGTCCCGCCGGGCGGCGCCACGCGGAGCGCGCGCCCGGGCGGTATCGGCCTGGAAAACCTCCGCCGTCGGCTGGCGCTCCTCTACCCAGGGCGGCACGAATTCCGGGTTTGTCCCGGCGATACCGAATTCCATACTACCTTAGTCATTCCGATATGAGAACGATCTCCTGTGTGATCACCGACGACGAACCCGTGGCCCGGAAGGGTCTGCAGGGTTACGTGGAAAAGGTGGACTTCCTGCGGTTGGCGGGCGTCTTCGACAACGCGATCAGCCTGAACAGCTTTTTAAAAGAGAACCGGGTCGACCTGCTCCTCCTGGACATCGAGATGCCGTACCTGACGGGCCTCGACCTGGTGCAGAGCCTGGCGAACCCACCAAAGGTCATCTTCACGACGGCGTACGAGCAGTACGCGCTGAAGGGGTACGAGCTGGAGGTGACCGACTACCTGCTCAAGCCGATTTCTTTCGAGCGGTTCCTCAAAGCGGTCAACCGCGTGCATGCGCAGACCGCTGAGGCGCCCAGGGCCGAGGCGCCGCACCTCTTCGTCAAGACCGACAGCAAGCTGGAACGCATCCTGCTCGACGAGCTTTTGTTCGTCGAATCCATGGAAAACTACGTAGCCCTGCACACCACCCGCGGCCGGCTCATCACCCACGCCACGTTAAAGTCGGTGGTCGAACACCTGCCGACGGACGTCTTTATCCAGGTGCACAAGTCCTACGTGGTGAACATGGGGAAGATCACCCACCTCGAGGGGAACATGATCGGCATCGGCAAAGCGTCGATACCCGTGTCGCGGGGTCTGAAAGAGGGCGTCATGGAGACGCTGCTGCGGAACAAGCTATTGTGAGGACGCCGTCTCGGGTTTCTCCTCGACGACGGTAAGGTCCCCCAGGTCCACGGTGAGCGGTATGCGCCCGAGCTGCACGATGGCCTTCTTCCCGCGGATTTCGCTGACGGTCCCCACCTGCCGGTTCTGCCGCATCTTGACGCGGTCGCCCACCTTGACGGCGCCGCCGATCTCGACGTACTTTTCGTCAAAAGCGGCCTGGCGCTTTTCGGTGACTTGTTTTTCCTTTTGCTGGAACAACAGCGCGTTGAGGGTTTTCATCACCTCTTCCTTGTTCTCCGTGCGCTTCCATTCGGAAACGACCGCCTTCAATTTGCGTTCCATGTCCTTCATCTGCGCGATGCGTTCGTCGGTGATGCGGTTTTGTTCCCGTTGCAGCTCCACCTGCTGGCGGTGCCGCTCCTTATCCATCACCGTCTCCATCTCCTTTTTGAGACGGGCGTTGTCGGCGAGCATCTTATTCAGGTCTTTTTCCCGCTTTTCCACCTGCCGCAGGTCCTGTTCGGTGCGGTTGAGCAGGCGGTCCAGGTTATACTGGTCTTCGTCCACCAGGGTGCGCGCGCGCTCGATCAGGCGTTTGTCCAGCCCGATCCGCTCGGCGATCGCGAACGTATAGGAACTGCCTGGCTTGCCGACGATCAGCTGGTACATCGGCAGCAGCCGTTGTTCGTCAAAGGCCATGGCGCCGTTGATGATACCCGGGACCTTGCCCGCCATCACCTTCAGGTTGAGGTAGTGCGTGGTGACTATACCGTAAGCGTGTTTCCGCGCGAGCTCCTCCATGATGACCTCGGCAAAGGCGCCACCGAGGTTGGGGTCGCTCCCGCTGCCCAGCTCATCGATAAAGAACATCGTGCGCCCGTTCGCTGCCTCCATGAAGTGCTTCATATGCACGAGGTGCGCGCTATACGTACTCAATTCGAACTCGAGGCTTTGGGTGTCGCCGATGTGGATCATCAGCTTCTTGAATACCCCGAAGGTGGAGTCGGGGTCCGCCGTTACGAGCAAACCGCTTTGGAGCATGAGCTGGAGAAGCCCGACGGTCTTAAGGGATACCGTTTTGCCACCGGCGTTGGGACCCGAAATGACCAGGATACGGCTTTGCTCATCCAGGGTCAGGTTGAGCGGGATCGTCGGTTTGCCCGACCTCAGGTTGTACAGGTAGAGCAGCGGGTGGTACGCCCGGATGAGCTGCACGTGGGCCTTGTCCACGACGGTCGGATAGTTGGCATCCATGTCGATCGCCAGCCGGGCCTTGCCGCGGATAAAATCGTATTCCCCCACCACCTCCAGGTAGGTCTTGAGCAGGGGGGCGTAGACCGACAGGCGGGCCGTGAGGTCCCGCAGGATGCGGTATACTTCCTTGCGCTCGTCGTTTTCCAGCTCGAAGATGTCGTTGTTGAGCCCGATGGTCTCCTCCGGCTCGATAAAAGACGTCTTCCGGGTATCGCTTTCGCCGTGCAGGATACCCTTGACCTGTCGCTTATGCTCCGCAAAAACGGCGATCACCCGCCTCCCGTTCATAAACGACTCCTCGATGTCGGCGGCCAGCCCGTCGCGTTTCATCTTCCGGACGATGCGGTCGAAGACGCGGGAGAGCTCCCCCCTTTTCCGGTAGAGGCTCATCCTGATCCGCGCCAGGTCCTCCGACGCGTTGTCGCGGACGTTCCCGCCCTCGTCCAGGACCTCGTCGATGAGCTGGATGATGGTTTTCTCGTAGTAGGTATCCTTGATGACCTGTGACAGGGCGGGGTAAGCGACCCGGCGTTCGGTATCGAACCAGCGGAAAATAGATTGCATGTTCTCGGCCAGCCGGCGGATCTGCATCCATTGCTCGCCCCCCAGGAAGCTTCCCGGGATTCCCAACAAACGGATGTCCTTCGACAGGTTGAGGACGTAGTCGTTGGGGAAATACAGACCGGATTGCCGGATCAATTTGTATTCGTGGGTTTGTCTGAGCTCCAGTTCAATAAACTCCAGCTTGGTATGGACCCGCAGCTTTTCCGCCTTGTGCCGCCCGTACTCGCTTTGGCAGTGTTCCATCAATAACGCCCGGACCTTGTCGAATTCCAACTGTGTCAATGCCGACTCCGGAAATAATTGTATCATATGTTGCTTTCAACTATATTTATGTTAAGGCTCTCCTAAATGTCCCCCCCGATTCCTGTGAACCGCCCCCTAACCTCCGAAGAACCCGTAACTTTCGGGAATAATGTCGTACAAAGGTACTATTAGTTGTGGTTTGCTTTCAGGTCTGAGGTATACCGTGTCGATGGGCTTGCTGGTGGTGATCTCCTGGTCTTGCGCACAAAAGGAAAATCCCAATAGAGCCATGAACGATCAGTTTGCGTCCAGCGCTTCCCTCAAAACCGATACGGCCACTTTTGGAACAGGTTGCTTCTGGTGTACCGAAGCTATCTTCCAGCAGCTGGATGGTGTGCTGAAGGTGACATCCGGCTACAGCGGGGGCCACGTGGTAAATCCTACCTACGAGCAGGTGTCCGCGGGTAAGACCGGTCACGCCGAAACATGCCAGATCGTCTATGACCCTACCAAGATCACCTTTGACGAGCTGCTCAAGGTCTTCTGGCAAACCCACGACCCCACCACGCTGGACCGCCAGGGCAACGACGAAGGCCCGCAATACCGCAGCGTCATCTTCTACCATAGCGGCGCCCAAAAAGAACGCGCCGAGTACTACAAAAATGAGCTCAACGAGCAACACGTCTTCCCCAAACCCATCGTCACCGCCATCGAGCCCTACAAGAACTTCTATTCCGCCGAAGACTACCACCAGGGTTACTACGCCAACAACCCCAATCAGCCCTATTGCTACTTCGTCATCCGGCCGAAGCTGGAGAAGTTCGAGAAGGTTTTCAGGGATAAGCTCAAGAAAGATATGTAAAAAAAGGAACCGACCCGGCGCTCGCGCGACCGGGCCGGTTCCTTTTTTTACGTTAATTGACAGTAATGGTTACAAGGCCGGTGCCGGTGTTACTTGATTTTGAAGAAGACACGGTTCCACTTAACTGGCTATTACCGGGTAGTACCACGGTTTTTGCAACGTCACCCTCGGTAACGCTCATAGAAGTACTACCGTCACTGAAAGTCGCGCCCGGCGTGGTGAGGGTCACAATTGCAGTGGTTCTGGGACGGGTTTGCGGAGAGCCAATAGATTTGGAAGACAGAGTTACGGTGACCGTATGGCCGCCGACGCCAGTGATGAGCCAGGGCGTTCCCGTTGTCGGAGCGACAGTGCTGAAGTTACCACCGGCGTTGATCAACGGGGAGTTCGGCTGTACCGTGTACCAGAGATCGACTTCGCCTAACCCGGTGGTATTGTTGCTGACGACAGTCGCATGCTCTCCCCAAAGCGCATTCAAACCATTGTAAGAGGGCGTCCAGCTCATAACAGCCGGGCTGCTACCGGTTTGCAGGTCAATATCGAACATCCGCA
The DNA here is from genome assembly GCF_035492835.1 of Dinghuibacter sp. Taxonomy (NCBI): domain Bacteria; kingdom Pseudomonadati; phylum Bacteroidota; class Chitinophagia; order Chitinophagales; family Chitinophagaceae; genus Dinghuibacter; species Dinghuibacter sp. The sequence continues at coordinate 431 of NZ_DATJIY010000147.1, read as the reverse complement.
TGGCATAGCCGGCAGGATAGTCGGATTGGGAGGTAACGTCGGCACTGGATAGGCTTTTCGGAAAGGCGCTTAACCCTTCGACTGCATATACCAATTGGTCGATGTAAGGCGTCGTGGGCCCATTGACGTCATAGTCTTCTCCCTCCTCCGCCCCGAGAATGGCACCTCCGGGGACTTCCATTTGGTATTGGGAGGAACCATCCGAACTCGAGGCTTCCCGCAGGATTTCAGCCATATAATTTGTGCCAGGTGTAAAGTTAAAGACAGAATTACTTTGAATGTTATAGACTCCACCGGATGCACCCAACCAGGTAAATTCCACCTGGGCAAGCCAGCCGTTCTGATCAAGACCCATAGCCTGCGTATAAACAAGCCCGGACGAAACTATGATCGTCTGGGCTGCGTTGGCTAGACCTTCATAAAGATAGATG
>NZ_DATJIY010000146.1:0-26760 GCF_035492835.1 Dinghuibacter sp. | reverse complement strand
AGCGGGACAAAACGGGATACGAAGTCGTAGTCGCCCCTCCTGATTTCCCTCGAAAAGGATTCTCCCGCGAAAACCCGTTTGAGCCCTTCGACGAATTCCCGGTAGATCGACGGGATAAGGATATCCGAAATCCTTTGACCCAGCAACGCCTCCTTTATGTACCCTATTTTCTGCAGCATATCTCCCTCGATGAGGGTATACCGGTAATCCTTGTCGAACAGGCAGATGACCGAACCGGGGATGCCGGCCGCGATGGATTTATAGATGGCTTCGCTTTCTTTCAGCCGCAATTCGACCTTTTTCTGTTCGGTTATGTCGCGGATAAAGACCGATAGCCCCTCGGGCCCGGGATAGATGTGATTTTCCTGCCAGAGGTCGAGGGGGGCGTAATAGTCGGTATTGGCGACATACCGGTTTTCCCGGAGGGCTTCCTGGAACGCGTCATAGGTGGCCGATCCCACGGCTTCGGGGAATAGGTCCCAGACGCACTTGCCCAGGAGGGAGGAAGGGTCTTGTCCGATCATGGTCCCGATTTTCCGGTTGGCGTAGACATAACGGAAGTCATGGTCGAGCATAATAAAACCCTCGGTGATGCGGTCGAATACGCCTATGAGCTCGTTGGATTTGGCCTGGACCTGCGCTTCCAGGCGCTTGCGGTCGGAAATGTCCCGAAGGACCTTGGAGGCCCCGGTGATCCGCCCCAGGGAATCCCTGATCGGGGATACGCTCAATGAAATGAAATGGAGCCCCTGCGATTTATCTATTCGTTGGGTCTCATACTGTTGGACATGTTCCCCCCGGGTAATCTTTTCGATGATGCCGTCCTCTTCCTCCAGGCGGTCGCGGGGTACGATCAACGAAATATTCTGCCCCATGGCCTCTTCCTGCGTATAGCCGAAAAGCCTTTCCGCGCCGTGGTTCCAGCTGGTTATGACCCGGCCCAGGTCGATACTTATGATGGCATCGTCCGAGGATTCTATGATAGATAGAAGAAGTTCCCTATTCGCCCCAACCGTTTTCCTTGTAGACATAGGTGCGTTCGGCCAATGTACCGAAATATTCCCAGGAGTCCTACCGTGAAAACACCGCTTGTTGAAAATCCGTATTTTAGCGGACAAAAGAACAAAATGAATACCGAAAAGGCCATCCTGGCCGGCGGGTGTTTCTGGGGCGTGGAAGAGCTGATACGCGCTTTGCCCGGCGTCAGGAACACCATCGTGGGTTATACGGGAGGGGACATAAAGAACGCCACCTATCAGAACCATGGCACCCACGCGGAAGCCATCGAGATCACCTTCGACCCCTCAGCGCTGAGCTATCGGAAACTGCTCGAGTTTTTCTTCCAGATACACGACCCTACTACGCTCAACCGGCAGGGCAACGACGTAGGGACGTCCTACCGTTCCGCGATTTTTTACACCAGCGAGTCGCAAAAGGAAACCGCCGAAAAGCTGATCGCGGAACTGGGCGCCGCCCATATCTGGAAGCACCCCATCGTTACCCAGGTAGTGCCCTCATCCGATTTCTGGGTGGCGGAGGAATATCACCAGGATTACCTGCAGAAATACCCCAACGGCTACACTTGCCACTTCGTACGGCCTAACTGGAAGCTGGCATGAAGCGGTTACTGGTAGCCGTCCTGGTGCTGGCCGCCTGTAAGGGCCCTCAGGACCCCGATAGGCCGCACATCGTCATCGAGACCCAGGCGGGCGACATCGAGGTGGAGTTGTATCCCAAGCAGGCGCCAAAAAGCGTGGCGGCTTTCCTGTCATATATCGACGCGGGCCTCTACAAGAACGGCTCCTTTTACCGCATCCTCAGCGACGACAACCAGCCCTCGGGTTCCGGGGCCGTCAACCTGATCCAGGGCGGCATCTGGCAGAACAACGCCGCCAAGGCCCGGTCACTCCCCGGTATTCCCCACGAAACGACGCAGCAGACCCATATCCTGCACAAGGACGGCACGATCTCGCTGGCGCGCACCACGCCCGGATCGGCTTCCTCCGAGTTCTTTATCGTGTTGGGCGACCAGCCGGGATACGATTACGGCGGCGCCGACAGTCCGGACGGCCAGGGATACGCGGCCTTCGGCCGCGTAGTCAAGGGCATGGACGTCGTCAAAACCATTTACAGGCAACCCGAAAAAGGACAGACCTTTACGCCGACGATCCCGATACACGATATCGTCAGGGAGTAGCCGCCGTTTTCCTATCCATCTGCCAGATACCCGTGTACCGGCTGACGGCGTCGTAGTCCTTTGTGCTGATGCCCTCTTTGTGCAGAGCGTCCACCAGGTTCCCGCTCATCATAACCACTTTGAACGTATAGGCTGGAATAGGGAAGGTGCTCAGCGTAGGGAGCGTTGCGCCGATCACGATTTGCTCGAAGAAATAGTCGAGCTCAACCTTTCCTACATATGGCTGATAGGCCAACACGTAGTAAAAATCCTCGGAGCCATCCAGGAATTTGAAAGGCAGCGGGTTCCAGCCGACGGTGTTGACCAGGGGGTTGGGCACCATATAAACCTCGACGGCGCCGCCCGCCAGCAAACCGGCAGTGATGTTGGTCTCCGTCCGGACGTAGTATCGGGTGAAGTATTCGGTATAGCTGCCTGGCGATGTCTCCAACGAAAATTGGGAATTGTATTTCCATGAAGCGCTGGCGACGACCGTAAAGGTATCCACCAGGACATTGGCGTTTCCCTGCGGTCCCTGGGGTCCTTGCGGTCCTTGCAGGGAGAGGGGGGCGCCCCAGCCCGACGCCGTCTTCGGACCGTACAGCATATAGGTAGCAACGTCCAGGTAGTAGTCGCCGATATTCCCAAGGCCGGCCGCGGGTGGGGTCGCGCCCGACAGGATTTGAGAACCGGGCGTGCCGGCGGCGCCCGTCGCGCCTGTCGCACCCGTAGCGCCCGTCGCGCCTGAAGCGCCTGTTCCGCCTTTTAGTGATAACGGATTTCCCCAACCAGACGTAGTCTTTGGCCCATACAAATCCGCGTCCGTCACATCCAGGTAGAAGTCTCCCGTATCACCGAGCGTAGTGGGCGGCGGCTCGGTGGTGCCGCTATAGATTTTGCTCCCATTGGCACCGGCGGGTCCCGCGGGTCCGGCCGGTCCGCTGGTGGATTTGGTACAGGAATAGATCAGGATGGCGCCGGCCAGGAGCAACAACGATATTTTGTTCATAGCACTATTTTCCGTGAAAAATAGGACTCCTGAAGCGATATTTCTACGAGTTACACCCTGATAATCAATAAAATGCGTAGTTGTACGGGTCGCGACAACGCAAACCGGCAAACAGTGTGCGTAGTTATACGCTTCACGCGCGGTCGGCAGATCGTCAGATCGCCGCCACCGATCCCCCGTCCACCCGGATATTGGTCCCCGTGATAAACGAGGCGGACTCCGAGGCAAGGAAAGCGACTACGTCTCCGACCTCTTCGATCCGACCGGCGCGTTTCAGCTCCACGTTCGGTCTTTTTTCGGCGAGGAAACCCTGAAGGGCCTGCTCCGGCGTGATGTGCCGTGCCGCGGCGATATCCTTGAGCATGCCTTCCACCAGGGGCGTATAGATGAATGCCGGGGAAACCGTGTTGACCAGGATGTTGTACTGGCCCACCGTCTTGGAGAGGCTTTTGCTGAAGTTGATGATGGCCGCCTTTGTCAGGTTATATGGCGTCATGTCCGGATCGGGCTGTAAACCGTTCTCCGAAGAGATATTGATGATACGGCCCCATTTTTTGATCTTCATCTCGCCAAGCACCGCCTTGACGAGCCGGACCATGGAGACGACGTTCAGGTCGTACAACCGCGAATATTCTTCCACGGGCACGTCGTCAAAGGGCCCGATCTGTCCCGCGGCTCCCGCATTGTTTACCAGGATGTCCACCGGCCCGAGCTCGCCCCGCGTCCTGTTGACCAGCCGCTCCACGTCCTCCTGTCTCGTTACGTCGGCGGCGATGGCGAGCACACGCACGCCCGTTTTGCGTTGAATATCCGCGGCCATCGCCGCCAATTCTTCCTGGTTACGGCTGCAAATACTCACGGACGCGCCAGCCTCCGCCAACGATAGCGCGCAAGCGGCGCCGATTCCCTTGCTCGCGCCGGTGACCAGCGCGACTTTACCTGTAATAGATGTATTCATAGGCATCAAAGGTACGACACCCGGCTGGCGCCAGTTCAGAGAGAAATCCCCACCCCGCGACCAGCCGGGCCATCCATATCGGCACTTTTTTGCCTTGTCAATGAGGTATTTTGATAAAAAAGTGCTTAAAAAATTTGCATCAACGATTAATATTTTTAATTTTAATTATTCGATTGCTGTAAGGATTTCAAACCTTTTCGTTGTATGCCTGTACACAGGTTTCGCTCTTCTCTGGCGGTACTCGCCGGGGTAGCGATATTTTTTGCCGTGCTGCACACGGAGTTCCTCCTGGCCTGGGTCTGCCTGGTTCCCTTTTTTATGTCGTTGGATGGCGTCAGCCTGCGCGCGGCGGCGCGTCTGGGTTTCTTAACCGGTGCGGTCGTTTCCACGCTCAGCTTTTATTGGATGATCGCGGGGGCGGAAACCTTTACCGGGAGCAGTGTATGGTATGGCGTCGCCGTATTCGCCCTGTGTACGGTGGCTTTTTCGTTGTATTGGGCCGTGCTCACGATCTTATATGCCCGCCTCACGCGCCGCGGCGCGGATGCCTTTTTGCGCCCTGTGCTGCTCGCCGCCTGCCTCTGGGTCTGTGCCGAAGCGGCCCTGCAATGGCTCGCCCGGGGCATGCCCTGGTTCCTCTTCCGCACCGGCAACGCCCTGGCTGAAAACCTCTATGCCATACAGCCGCTCAGTTGGGTTGGCGTCCACGGCGCGACATTCGTCGTCGTCGCCGTTAATGCCGCGATCGCGCGTTGCCTCATCCGCTGCGATTGGAAAAGGCTCGTCTGGCCGGCCGCCGCCATCGCGCTTTATTTTTGCATCGGCTGGTCGCTGCTCCAAGCGCAACCCGAATCGACCGGCGAAGGTTTTACCCTCGCCATACTATCCGGGCAAATCCCCCCTTCCGTCCAATGGGACAGCGCCAGCGGCAACCAATTGGTCAGTCGCCTGTTGGATCTAAACCACGCAGCCGCTGCGCAAAAACCGGACATGGCCCTCTGGTCGGAATCAGCCATCCCTTGGACCTATCGTCCCGACGACGACCTCGTTGCCGAGATCACCCGCGGGTCCACGATGACGCATATACTGGGTATGAACACCGCCGTCTCCGATGGCGTCGTCAACAACTCTGCTTACCTCCTTGGCGCAGGCGCCGTCACTCACTACGACAAACAAGCTCTTTTGCTCGGCATAGAGCAACCCTTCTTCGGCCGCCTCATCCCGTTTTTCTCCTCCAACGGCTTCGCCGTCCAACCCGGCCCCAACGCAAGCCCTCTTCAAACGCCTTTTGGTCCCGCCGGAATTATGATATGTAACGAATCGGCCGTTCCGAAAGCCGCCGCCTCCGCCGTCCGGCGGGGCGCCCGCTATCTCCTGAACATGAGCAACGACGGATGGTTCGCAGACACCTACCTGGTCGGTCTGCATTTTTACAACGTGCGCCTGCGGGCTGTGGAAACGCGCAGGGACATCGCCGTCAACAGCAACCTCGGTATCTCCGGTCTCGTCCGCGCTTCGGGCCGTATCGAAGAAGGCCGCCGGAGCGACGACCCCTATGTATCGATTGTAAAGGTGCAACCCCGCGAAGGGGAAACGCTCGCGGTGCGCCTCCCCTGGCTCCCGGTGGCGCTTTGCGGTCTGTACATTATCGTAAGCCTATTGCTTCCATATAAAAACCTACAAACATGAAACACGTTCTACTCATCGCCTTGCTGCTAAGCACGTGCAGCGAGGTCTTTGCCGTATTCAGCGAGGCCCACTGGCGCTGGCGCAAAGACAACGGCCCCCAGGCCTCGGCCGGCTGGCGGGCCTCACAGGACTTCCCGGGCACGATCATGGATTCCTCGGGGATCCGGCTGCGTATCGAAGTCTATAACGGTACGGGCAACAACGAAACAGGAACCGTCGGCCTACAGTATCAACGCGATACCTCGGGTCCGTGGATCAACGTTTCCACCACCGGCGGCGACTTCGTGATGGCTGGCCACAGCCCGTATGTGACCGACGGGGAGCCGACGACCATGCAGGTCAACGACCCCGGCGCGGGCACCTTTGAAGGCGGGAAGGTGCTGGTGAGCACCTACAGTTTTCCCGACACCTTAAACGCGGGCACAAAAAAAGAATACGAATGGTGTGTCAAACCTACGGCCACGTATTCGCCCGACTCCCTCTACCAGTTCCGTATGACCTATACCGGTACGACCGACGGCTTCAACTATGTAACGCCGCTGCCGGATATGATGATACGGCCGGCGCCCGACATCCCCGGCAACACCGGCATATACCTGGACACCGCGGTGACCGATTTTTTTAGCCGGGATACCGGCTGGATCGCCAGTGATGGATGCGCCTCGGTCCCGCTCTCGGACGGTAGGGTGCTCTGGTTGATGGACGACAGCTATATCGGCAACTACGATACCCTGGGCGGCACCATGCCCTGTCTTTTCCAGGTGCACAACGACGTCCTCGTACAACCGTTCAACAGCTGGTACTGGCGTAACACCCGCACGATGCTGGGAGACAGCGCCAGCATACCCAGCTACCTGAAGAACAGCGCCAACAACAATTACTTCATCTGGCCCAACTCCGGCTTCCAGCGCGGTGACACCGTTTATGTATATTGCTCGAACACCATGACGGCCAGCGGCGGCCTGGGTTTTGCGAGCGGGGGTAACGACTTCATAGCGAAAATATCCTTCCCATCCTTGAGGGTAATCAGCTTCGATACCCTGCAAAGCACTAATGGTATCAGCTTTGGGATCGGCTTCGACACCGCGGAATCCGGGAACTACATCTATACCTGGGGCGTAAAGGGTAGCGGCTTTATCACGGGTAATATCTACGTGGCCCGTTTTCCCAGGAACAACCCCGGCGGCCCCTGGCGCTTTTGGAACGGCTCGGCCTGGGACACGTCCGCGGCTAATGCCGCCGTCATTGCGACCGGCGCCTCCAACGGCGACTTTGTCGCCAAGGTGCGCAACAAATACGTTTTCCTGAGCACCGAATTTACCGTGTCCTGCAACGGAGGCACCCGGATATTCTCCGCCACCAGCGACAGCATCACGGGCCCGTTCACCGCGAACAAGGCGCTCTATACCATAACGGACAACGTGCTGGGCAATACGCCCTTCTTCTACGGCCCGCAGCTCCACCCTGAATATATAAACAGCCGCAATGAAATCCTCGTCACCTACGACATCAATGGATACAGCAATTGCGAGCCCTTCTGCATCAACAACGGCGCAGACCCGGACTATTACCGCCCGCGCGGGCTCCGCGTGCCGCTCGCGCTCATCGATTCCACGATATCTTCGTCCGATTCGGCGTACAACACCCACCGCTTCCATGACGATGGCCGCTGGACCCTGCTGTGCTATCCGAACCCTTCCCATTCCTATATCAACCTAAACATGAGCAACTGCCCCGATAAGTTCGTCAACCTCCTCTTTTACGACGCCTTCGGCCGTTGCGTATACCGCGAAAGGGTAGGGGTGGCCAGCACCTCCTTCGGGCACACCATGTACCTCAACGGGACGCTGCCCCGCGGCGTCTACTTCCTCGTCGTCCAGGGGACGCGCGAGAGCCGGCAAACGAAGATTCTTATACAATAAAATGAAAGCGGCCGACGTCATGTCCGTCGGCCGCTTCCATATTTGCCGCCAGGCGCCGGTCGCTATTAGTCCGCATAGTACTTCTTTAAATACCTTGCTGTCCGGCTAACCTTTGATTTGGCCAATTCGACAGGCGGCCCGGCAGCGACAATCCGGCCGCCATCGTCACCCGCGCCCGGTCCGATGTCAATCACCCAGTCACTGGCGGTAATGACCCTCAATTGGTGTTCCACTAAGATAACGGTATTACCCACCGATACTAACCCCTGTAATTGATCAATCAGTTTTTCGACATCTAAAGGATGCAGTCCGGTAGTCGGTTCATCGAGGACATAAAGGGTATCCCCCTTTTGCGGACGTTGAAGCTCGGTCGCAAGCTTGATACGCTGGGCTTCACCCCCGGAAAGCTCGGTGGCGGCCTGTCCCAGGCGCAGGTAACCAAGCCCCACTTGCAAGAGTACCTCCAGCGAGCGACGGATGGAAGGCTCGCCTTCAAAAAATGCGTATGCGCCTGTAACGGTCATGTCCAGCACTTCCGCGATATTTTTATCCCGGTAGCGGATCTCCAGCGTTTTTTCATTATAGCGGGCGCCGTGGCAAGTGGGACAGGGCGAATAGACGCTGGGCAGGAAGAGCAGCTCGACCATGATAAACCCTTCGCCCTCACAAGTGGGGCAGCGGCCTTTGGCGACATTGAACGAAAACTGCCCGGCGGAATAGTGCCTGGCCTTGGCTGTTTTGGTTGCTGCAAACAGCCGGCGGACGTCGTCAAATAACCCCGTATAGGTAGCAAGATTGGAGCGCGGTGTACGTCCGATAGGTTTCTGATCGACCCGCACGAGCCTGCGGAAATGCTCCAGGCCTTCGGTGATACGTCCCCCGGTAGCGGGGGCAGGAGAAGTATCCTCTTCGTCTTCCAATCTCGTGCCCAGCGTCTGCGCGACCAGTTCGACCAGCGCCTGGCTCACGAGGCTGGATTTCCCGGAGCCGGAAACACCGGTGACCGTAGTCAAAGCGCCTATCGGAAAGTCGGCGTCCAGGTCAAGCAGATTATTGCGCGTTATGCCCCGGAGCCGAAGCCATCCTCGCCCAGGCCGCGGCTCCCGAATCGATACTGCCTTATCCGAAAAAAGGTACTTTCGCGTCTCCGATGTCGTTACCCCACGGAGTCCGGCCGGCGGGCCGCTGTATAAAACCTGGCCGCCATATTCACCAGCTGCGGGACCGACATCGACCAGCCAGTCAGCGGCACGAACGACATCTAGGTCGTGCTCTACGACAAAGAGCGAATTACCCGCGTCCTTCAATTGTCCGAGTGCGGCAAGGAGCGCTTCTGTATCCGCGGGGTGCAGGCCTGCCGAAGGCTCGTCCAGCACATAGACGACGCCAAATAGGTTGGAGCGGATCTGTGTGGCCAGGCGCAGTCGTTGCAATTCCCCCGGCGAAAGCGTTGGTGTTGTCCTTTCCAGGGTCAGGTAACCCAGGCCTAGATCGAGCAGTGTCTTTAGGCGCGAAACGGCATCCTGGGTGATGCGTTGGATGACCTGTGTTTTTTCGTCCCCCTTGCTACGCCTGGCATATGGTGCCAGCAGTTCAAGCAGGCGTGACAGCGGAAGGTGGTATAATTCCGCAATATCGAGCCCCGCAAATGTGACCGAAAGGGATTCCTTCCGTAGGCGCTTGCCATGGCAAAGCGGGCATTCAGCGCTGAGCATATATTGCATGGCCCGCTTTTTCATCAGTGGACTCTGGGTGCTGGCGAAGGTGTGTAGAACATGCCGGCGGGCGCTGCTGAAAGTCCCCATATAGCTGGGTGGCATTTTATCCCTGATGGCGCGCCTGGCTTCCTGGTGGGTAAACCCCGCGTACACTGGCACGACCGGTTGCTCATCGGTAAACAATATCCATTGCCGGTCCTTTTTGGGAAGTTCCCGCCAGGGGCGATCGACATCATAGCCCAGGGTGATCAGGATGTCCCTGAGATTTTGCCCGTGCCAGGCGGTCGGCCACGCAGCGATGGCCCGTTCTCGAATCGTCAATGAATCGTCCGGCACCATGGACCGCTCTGTCACCTCGTATACCTTTCCAAGGCCATGACATTTAGGACAAGCGCCCTGGGTAGTGTTCGGAGAAAATGACTCAGCGTATAGGATCGGTTGCCTTGCCGGATAGTCTCCCGCCCGTGAGTACAGCATCCTGAAGAGATTGGACAAGGTGGTAACGCTCCCCACCGAGGAGCGCGTTGTAGCGGTGCCTCGTTGTTGCTGGAGGGCGACCGCGGGCGGAAGCCCCTCGACGGAATCGACCTCGGGAACACCCATCTGGTGAAACAGCCGTCTGGCATAGGGGGACACGGATTCCAGGTAGCGTCGCTGGGCCTCGGCATACAGTGTGCCGAAGACAAGGGATGACTTTCCGGAACCGGAGACACCGGTGAATACTACCAGCGCGTTCCTGGGGACGTCCAGGTCGATATTTTTCAGGTTATGTTCCCGGGCACCCCGTATGTGAACAAAATCATCATTTGCTGTCATTATTTACGAAGGAACGAGAATCATACCAAATCAATAACTTATGACAGAATTTTGTCCGTATGGTATTTGAGCGGAAGGAAAGGCTGAAAATAAAAAAGCCCGCAACCAGTGCGGGTTTAAGTTGTGTGCCCCAAGCGGGAGTTGAACCCGCACTCGCCTTTCGGCGAACAAGATTTTAAGTCTTGCGTGTCTACCAGTTCCACCATCAGGGCAACCGGGCCCGACAACCGGCAAAAACCGGGTAAGGCCGCGAGTAAAAGGTAAAAAAAAAGGTGTGAAAAACATCACACCTTTTTATTATGAGCGGAAGACCGGGCTCGAACCGGCCACCCCGACCTTGGCAAGGTCGTGCTCTACCAAATGAGCTACTTCCGCTTGAATTATAAAGAACTTCCCGTTGTTGGGAGTGCAAAAATAGGCTTTTTTTAATTTCAACAAAATTTTTATCACGCGCCGCAGGCGAAGGCGTCGCAACGCGCTACCGCGCATACTCGTACCGGATACTCCCCACCAGCTCCTTGGTGCGATCATAGCACAATTCCCTGGTCCTGAGCCCGCTCGCCTCATACTCATACCGCCAGACGAGGTAGTTCCCATCCAGCACCTGTACGATGGTCATCTGGTCGAGCTGACCCGACGGGTTGTATTCAAACATATAGTCCGGGATCATCCGATCCTTTTGAAGGTTATAACGGACGATGTCGGTAAGATGACCCGCGTCATCATAATAATAGTAATAGTGTTCGAGTACGCCCGCCCGGTAGGTCTGCTCGTCTGTGACCCGACCCTGGGCGTCGGTTTTTACCGTAACGAAGGTGCTGTCGGACCCATTCCGAAGACCGAGCATGCCGACAATGTGACCCGCGGCGTCGTATTGCCAGGTGTGCGCCTCGTTGTTGCTGTAATGGACGGTATCGTTGTTGGTGTGGCTTTCACTAAAAACCGTCGACAAACCGCCGGCCGGCGTATACGTATACACGGTCGTGGTGACGGCGGACACGCTGCTGTCCACGGAGCGGACCAAACGAGAAGCACCGTCATACCAGGAGGTCAGGAAAGACTGGCCGGTAGAGGAAGAATTAGACAAAGTGACGACGCGATCGGCGGACACCTCCTGGGTGCAGGTAAAATCGGTAACCTCGCTCCCGTCGGCGTTGAAATTGCGGACGGTGACCTTGCGGACGTGGTTGTCTTTGTAAACCTGCTGGCGTCCGCTGGTCTCCTGGGCAGACACGATATCCTTGTAGTAGAATTGGGCGGAGGCACGGTAGGAGGCGAGGGTAAGGAGAACAACAATGGCCGTCGTGGGTCTCATGGCGGATATTTGAAATTTATAGGTAAAGATCAGTTATTTTAGCCAAAAATCGCTTTGTGTCTCACTTAACGGAACGTAAGGAAAAAAATTGTCTGAACTGCGGAAATGAAGTGATGGGCCGGTATTGCCAGGTATGCGGGCAGGAAAACCTGGAGCCGAAAGAAACCGTTTGGCACCTGGTCTCGCATTTCTTAAACGATGTTACCCATTTTGACGGGAAGTTCTTCGCCACGCTCAGGCTGCTGTTGCTGAAGCCGGGCTTCCTATCGTCGGAGTATATCCGCGGACGGCGGGCGAGCTACCTCCACCCGATCCGGATGTACGTATTCACCTCGGCGATATTTTTCCTGGTGTTCTTTAGTATTCATGGTTCGAAGGACGTGTTCAACGTAAAGGAAGAAACCCCCTCTTACAGCGAGCTGCACCGACGGCTGGATAAGCTCGAGCGCGCCCTGGCCACCGAAAAGGACTCGGCCGGCCGCGCGGGGGTGGTCGAAGGGATTGAGTCGCTGAAATCCATGGTCGCCGAGCGGAACATGATCGTGGCCCGGCGGGCGGCGAAAGGCGAGGACATCGGCGCCGATACCCTCGGGTTATACAAACTGAGTGCGGGCGCGAAAGCCCAGCTGGACTCCCTCATCAGCGGGATCAGGTCCGGCGCCATACCGGTATCGGGTCTGAGGACGACCAAAATGACAGCACCCATAGAGGTCGAAGAAGACACAACCGAAAAGGGCGGCGTCGACGACAACCGTAACTGGGGATTTGGCGATGAAAGCCTCCCGGGCCGGGTATCCGAATATGACTCCATGGAAGCGGCAAAACCCCCACAGCAAAGGCCATCGGGATTAACCCGCTACCTGAACCGGCATCTCGTGGCCCTCAACGAGCACTATCATTCGGACAAGCAGCGCTTCGTCGAGGAATCCAAGGAGGGCATAATGCACACTTTCCCAAAGGTCTTGTTTGTGTCGCTGCCGCTGTTTGCCGCCTTCCTGAGGTTGATGAACCTCCGTAAGAAACGCCGCAGGGAGTTCTTCTACGTGGACCACGGCATCTTTACGATCCACCTGTACGTGGCGACCTTTATCCTCATGCTGGTATTGATGCTCCTCCAACGACTGGAGGACAACATACACCAGCACTGGTTGACTGTGGTCGAAACATTGCTTTTTCTCTCGATCTTCGTATACGAGTACATCGCGATGAAAAAATTCTATAAACAAGGCTGGTTCAAAACCCTCGTCAAAATGTGTATCCTCAATACCCTGTCGTCTATTACGATCGGCATACTGACGGCGATTTTTGCAGCCTGGGCGATCATTCAACTATAACGCAAATGGACGCATTCGAAAGACTGGTAGGCATTATGGACGACCTGCGGGAGAAGTGCCCCTGGGACAAAAAGCAGACCATCCAAACCCTCCGGCAGCTCACCATCGAAGAAATGTACGAGCTGACCGACGCCATTACGGAAGAGGACTGGAAGGGCATCAGGGAAGAGCTGGGCGACCTGTTCCTCCATTTGGTCTTTTATGCCAGGATTGGAACGGAGCAGGGCCAGCTGACACTGGAACAGGTACTCAACGGCATCAGCGACAAGCTGATCGCCCGCCACCCCCATATCTACGGTGAGGTCACCGTAAAAGACGAGGAAGACGTAAAACGGAACTGGGAGCGCCTGAAGCTAAAGGAGGGCAAGAAGTCCGTCCTGTCGGGCGTTCCAAAAGGCCTACCGGCCCTGGTAAAAGCCATGAGGCTACAGGAAAAGGCCAAACAGGTGGGTTTCGAATGGGATACGGCAGACCAGGTCCGGGAGAAGGTAGCCGAGGAGCTGAATGAATTGGACGAGGCCGTAGAAAAGCAAAACCAGGCCGAAATCGAGGAAGAATGGGGCGACCTGCTCTTCTCGATGGTAAATTATGCACGATTTTTGAAGATAGATGCGGAAAACGCCCTGGAGCGGACGAACAAGAAGTTCATCCGCCGGTTTACCCGGATGGAGGAGCTGGCGGCGGAAAAGGGGCAACAATTGTCGGACCTCAGCCTGGCGGCCATGGACGAGCTCTGGAACCAGGCGAAGAGGGACGAAAAGTCTTAAACAGCAATGAAAGACGGCACTTTCAAGCATTTTATCTACCTGCACGGTTACCTCCTGATTACCTCAGCCTGGCTGTTCACCCTTTCTTTTGTCATCAGCAATTACTGGTCCTATACCTCCTCCGAGCGGGCGGTGACCCGTTCCCTGGAGTCGCATATCCAGGACAACGAGCACAAGATCCAGGATTTGGCCGCCGACCGTACGCTGCTGGACCGGCTGAATTCCGGGGCGTATTCTGAGGAAGACCTGAAAAAGGTCAACTCAACGGACCGCTACATTTTTTTATACCCCATTTTTAACGCGAAACCCGCGGAACCCACGTTCTGGAGCACCAACATCGTCATCCCGGACAAATCGATCCTGGAGGGGCACTACGGGAGCAACTACGTCGAGCTGCCCAACGGCCGGTACGTGAGCATGAAAAAGGAGATCATCTTCAAGGACGGGCACACCGCCCTTTTGATAGCCCTGATCCCGGTGCAATGGAACCTCATCCGGTTCAACGCCCCGCAGGAGAATTCCTTTATGGGCAAACCGGGGATCGAGCGTAACTACCAGATATCGCTCACCCCGAACGATTACCCCGTGGTGGCTTCGGACGGCGTCGTGTTGTTCTACCTGGAAAGGAAACCCGGCCCGGACCATCCCCAGCACAGCGGTTGGGCCTTGTTCTTGAGGATCGCGTGCATTCTATTCCTGCTGTTTTTCATCCATAGCTTCGCCCTCTGGGTCGCCAAACGCCGGGGACGGATATGGGGCATCCTGAGCCTGGTGGTCATCGTGGTTCTGGCAAGGGCGCTGACCTACTGGCTGGCGACGCCGTTCGACTTCCGCCAGTTCAGCATCTTCGACCCCGGGATATACAGCTCCGGCCCAATCCTGCGCTCGCTCGGGGACGTGCTGATCAACACCCTGCTTTTTTTCTGGCTGGCCGTATTCGCCCTGGATCACCTGGCATTCCGGGTACAGGACCGGATCATGAGGGACAAGTACCTCCGGTGGGCGCTGGCCGGTCTGCTGGCGATGGTAATCTTTATGGTGACCCTGGAATCGGGCAACATCATCCGGAGCCTGGTGGCCGATTCGCAGATATCCTTCAACGTTACCAATTTCTTCAGCATCCTGAATGTATACAGCCTGTACGGCTTTATCTGTTTTTGCGGGATCGCGCTGGGTTATTTCGTGACGGTCCAGATACTGTACCGGTACTACGTCATCCTCACGGGGGAACGGAAAGACCTGCAATTCCTGATCCTCACCGTGCTGGGGCTCCTGATGCTGAGCCTACGGATGGTCGGGCACTCGGTTTCGTACGAGCTGATCCTGCTGGGCTGGCTGCTGCTCTTCCTGGTGCTCCTGGGTAACGCCCGGCGCTGGCACATGGCCGAAGGGTTGGGCGCGGGGAACATCGTCTTCTGGCTGTTTTTCTTTTCGGCCTCGGTGGCCATGCTGATCATCCGGGAGAATAACCGCAAGGAATTGCAACTGCGCCGCCGCTTCGCCGAAAAGATGTCGTTCGAGGTCGATCCGTACAGCAAGGCGTCCGAAGACATCAGCCTCGCGAACTTCGACGCCGGTTTCCTGTACCAGCACTTCAACCGGCTGGCCGATCCCGGGAGCGCGCAGTTCTTCAAGGACAGCCTCCTGAACGAGGTCTTCGGGGAAAACCGCAACAACTACGACACGCGCATCTATGTGTACGACGTCTTCGACAATCCCATCAACAACCCGGACAGCACCGGGTATTATACCCTGAGCAACGTTTATACCGCCCAGTCGGATCCTACCGAGGTGAAGGACCTGCTGTACCACCGGGAGGCCTTTGACAAGTTCTCTTATATCGTCCGGCGCGTGATCGAGGATTCTTCCCACCAATCCCGGCTGGGATATGTTTTCCTGCTGGCGCGGCCCAAGAAGTTCGAGAGCGAGGCATTCTATCCCCAGCTCATCAACGTGCCCTCGGAGGAGGCGTCCAATTCCCCCGAATACGCCTACGCGATCTATGATAACCGGCAATTGATCAAGAACAGCAACGACTATTCCTTTTCCATCCACCTGACCGAAAAGGAAGTCCCCCTGGCCGAATACGAGACGAGGAACGACAGCGGGTATGAAGAGCTATGGTACCGGTCGGGGACCAAGGTCGTGGTCGTCGTGCTCAAGTCACAGTACTTCATCGAAGCTATCACGCTGTTCGCGTACCTCTTTTGCCTGTTCCTGATCCTCTCGGGCACCATGCAGCTGGCCGGCTTCCTCATCCGCGCCCGTTTCCGCTGGCGGAATATCCGGGAGCTCTGGGAGATCAACATCCGCACCCAGGTGCACCTCACGATTACCTTTATCAGCCTGTTCTCGTTCATCATCATTGGGGTCAGCACCTTCGTATTCCTGCGCAACCGCTATGTACACAACAACGAGGACAGGTTATCCAGGACCATACAGAAGATGCTGACCGAGGCCAAGGCCGACCTGGACGGTCCCGGTCTTTTCAGCAATACTTTCCTGGAGGACTCCACGGCCAATAGCCGCATGAACGCCACCCTGGGCAAGGTGGGCTACGACCACGAGGTCGCGGTCAACCTGTACGACCCGACGGGCACCCTGCGCTATACCTCCCAGCCGCAATATTACTCCAAGGGCAGGGGGCTGCTCAGCGAGAAGATGGACCCCTCGGCCTATTACCAGCTGGCGCATGAGCACCAGGTACAGGTAATCCGTAACGAAACGATCGGGTCGAAAACCTTTATGAGCATATACGTCCCCGTGCGGGACGACAGCGGCAAGGCCTACGCTTTTCTCAATATACCATACTTTGCCACCCAGGACGAGCTCAACCTCGAAATCTCGAACTTCCTGGTCACGCTGATCAACCTGAACGCGTTTATTTTCGTCGTGGCCGGTATGATCGCCCTGCTGATCACCAACCGGATCACCGATTCATTTGCGCTGATCGGGGAGAAGATGAAGGCCATCAAGCTGGGGCGACGCAATGAAGAGATCGTCTGGCACCGGAACAACGAGCTGGGGGAACTGGTCAAGGAATACAACAAGATGGTGCGACAGCTCGAAGAAAGCGCCGACCTCCTGGCCAAAAGCGAACGGGAAGGCGCCTGGAGGGGCATGGCGCGCCAGGTCGCCCACGAGATAAAGAACCCGCTCACCCCGATGAAGCTGTCCATCCAGTACCTCCAGCGGGCCATCAACAACAACCACCCCAACGCCAAGGCGCTTTCCGCCAATGTCGCAAAGACGCTGATCGAGCAGATCGACTACCTGTCCAACATCGCCACCGACTTTTCCAGCTTTGCCAACATCGACCACCCCAAACGGGAGGAGGTCGACCTCGTCGAGGGGCTGGAATCCGTGGTCAAGCTATTCAGCATGGACACGAGCGTGCGGCTTAGTTTTGAACGGACGGTAGCCCCCGTCTTCGTGCTGGCCGACAAAACCCACCTCAACCGTCTCTTCACCAACCTCATCCGGAACGCCATGGATGCCATCCCCGAGGACGAGCCAGGGGGCATGGTGGAGCTGCGTTATGCGCTGTGGGAAGACGGCAGCAAGGTCGTCGTGACGGTACACGACAACGGAACGGGGATACCCGACGACCTCAGGGACAAGATATTCATCCCCAACTTCACGACGAAGTCGTCGGGGACCGGGCTGGGCCTGGCCATGTGCAAGGGGATCGTGGAGCAGATGAGCGGGACGATCTGGTTTGACACGGTAATAGGGCAGGGGACTACCTTTTATGTGGAGATACCGACGCTGACCGACTAGATGCCCTTTCGCACCCGGCGTTCCGCCAGCCACCGCTCAAGTTCCACACGCGAAAAACTGCTCAGGTTTTGGCGCGCCGTCAATCCCGCCTTCTGCGCCACCAGCACCCCATACCGCGTATCCGCAAAGCCCTCGATCGCGTGCGCGTCCGGGTCGATGGAGGTGAGCACGCCCCTTTCCATCGCATCCTCCAACCACCGCCAGTCCATGTCCAGCCGCCGGGGGTGCGCGTTCAACTCCATCACCACCCCTTCCGCCGCGCAGGCGTCCAACAACGCCCGGTGATCCACCGGATAGCCCTTCCGGCTCAGCAACAGCCGGCCCGTGGGGTGTCCCAGGATGGTGGTAAACGGATTCCGGATAGCCGTGAGCAGCCGCTGCATAGCCTTTTCGAGCGGCATTCCCAGGTTGGAGTGCACCGAGGCGATCACCAGGTCGAAGGTCGCCAGGGTCGTGTCACTATAATCGAGCCGTCCGTCGTTGAGTATGTCCGATTCGATGCTCCTGAAGATTTTGAAGGGCGCTAGCTTTGCATTGAGCGACGCGATCAGCTCGTGCTGCGCCTGGATGCGCTCTTCCGTCAGGCCATTGGCATAAAACGCCGTCTTGGAGTGGTCGCTGATCACCAGGTACTCCAGCCCCTGCGCCCGGGCGGTAGCCGCCATCTTTTCCAGGGTGTGCGCGCCGTCGCTCCAATCGCTGTGGGAGTGGATGATCCCTTTGATGTCTGTCGGCTGGATGATCTGCGCGTCGCGCACGGGGAATTTTTCACGACGGGGCGCCACCACGAACGCCACTCCTTTGCGCGCGAAAATCTCCTCCTCCTTGGCCGCCGCGCCGACAGGCCCCCAGGCCTTTAAGAACTCTTCCGAGGCGCTGGAGATAAACAGCTGCGAGCCAAAGTCGCCCCGGTCGCTTACATGCCACACCAGCGGCAAATTCTTCGCGCCCCGCGCGATCAACGCGCCCGAAGGGTCTTCCTCCAGCTCGAAATCCTGGCTTTCCAGGAAGTCCGCCAGCTCCTCGAGGCCCACGGTCGTCACGAATTCCAATTCGTCGATGATCTCCATCTGCCGGCGGAAGGCGCCGCTCAAAGCAGTTTTCTCGTCAGGAAAAGCATCCTGCACCGCCTTCTCCACTTCGAGCGCGAACGGCTCTATATGCGCCCACAGGAACCTGTCCTGGTTCTTTAAGATGAATTCGATATTCTCCTTGATGTTCGCCTGCGTCTTCGCCCCAAAGCCCTTGTACAGCGTCAGCCGGTTCTCGTCACAGGCGTACAGCAGCTCCCCCAGCGACTCGATCCCCAGCTCTTTCCATAGCAGCGACACCTTCTTCGGGCCCACCCCCTTTACCTGCATCATGTCCATGACGCCCGCCGGCGTGCGTTCCAGCAGCTCCTTGAGCACAGCCATCTCCCCGGTCGTATTGAGCTCGATGATCTTCTTTCCCATCGTATCCCCTATGCCTTTGATGGCAAAGAGCTGCGCGTGCTCGATCTCCTCGAGCTGCTGCGTCATCCGCTCGATGTTATACGCCGCAATACTATACCCTTTGGCCTTAAAGGAGTTTTCCCCATGGATCTCCATGAGTTTCGCCGTGAGCGAAAAAGAGTCTGCTATCGCCTGATTATCCATACGCTAAAGATAGGATAAGCGTGCCAATAGGGGGAGTCAGAGGGGGCTCCGCCCCCTCTGATCATGATGCCTTTTTTGCGCCCTATCGCCAAATTCCCCAAAGAGCGATAGGGCGCAAAAAAAAGTCCCGCTCGAGGCGGGACTTACTATCATTTGGCTGATAATCTCCATTTAGAGAGCCGGAGGCATCGGAGAAGGAGCCGGGGAGGCTTTCTTCGCAGCCTTCTTCTTGGGGGCAGCTTTCTTAGCAGCTTTCTTGGGAGCGGCTTTCTTCGCGGCCTTCTTAGCAGCTTTCTTAGGAGCGGCTTTCTTTACGGCTTTCTTAGCAGCTTTCTTGGGGGCAGCTTTCTTAGCGGCTTTTTTGGGAGCAGCTTTCTTAGCGGCTTTCTTTACTGCTTTTTTGGGAGCAGCCTTCTTTACGGCTTTTTTAGCTACTTTTTTAGCAGCTTTTTTTGCGGTTGCCATAACTTTTGAATTTAAATGGTTAGTAATTATGGCTTAAAAATATAAAACATATTTTTTTTTGCCAAATAAAACTGCCAAAAATTCAAAATGGCGTCCGATTTTGTCAGGCAGGAACCTCGGACGGCGTAACCGAAACGAGGGTTTTGTGGTCCTTGCTCTTGCGGAATTCCACAACACCATCGGTCAGCGCAAACAGCGTCCAGTCCTTGCCGACACCGACATTCTTACCCGGATGATACACCGTGCCCCGCTGGCGGATGATGATGTTGCCGGCGATGGCGGGCTGACCACCGAATATCTTTACACCGAGACGCTTGCTTTGCGAATCCCGGCCGTTCTTTACGCTACCTTCCCCTTTTTTGTGTGCCATATGCTCTATGATTTTACGGCGTTTATGCCGCTACGTTATGCAATATCGCTGATCTTGATCTGCGTATAGTGGGTCCTATGACCGATCTTCTTGCGGAAGCCCTTGCGGCGCTTCATCTTGAAGGCAATCACCTTGTCTCCCTGGATGTGGCCGATGATTTCGGCCTTTACGATGGCTTTTACGGCGGAACCTACACTGAGGCTCCCGTCCTGGTCCACCAGCAAAACTTCGGCGAACTCAACCTTATCGCCGACGTTACCAGAGAGTTGGGGTACGTAAAGGCTCTGGTCCTTTTGTACCTTAAACTGCTGGCCGGCTATTTTTACAACTGCAAACATAACTGTCCAAAATTAGGAGTGCAAAGGTAGGTGAAATCTGCGAAAATTGGAAATTTCCGGGTAAAAAAAACGCCCCCGCGGCAAAATAGAACGCCCCTCCGTCAAATTGGGGGTTTTTGGTGTAGGTTTGCTGCCTGTTTCGGACTGTGAACCCTCATCCAAATGAAAATCAAGTCATTGCTGGCGAAGCCTTTCGCCAACTTTATATACGCGAAGTTACGCCGGGAGATGCAAACGGCGGTGGAAAGCCAAAAAGCCGTGTTGCAGGAGTTGTTGAAGGTCGGGGCCAAAACCCAGTTTGGGAAGGATCACGGCCTGGACAAGGTTAAGACTTACGAGGAATTCAAGGCTGCCGTGCCCATCCGGGACTACGAGCAGTTCAAGCCTTATATTGAGCAGGTCAAGCAAGGCAAGCACAACGTCTTGTGGCGGGGCCAGCCCTTGTATTTTGCCAAAACCTCCGGTACGACCAGCGGGATCAAGTACATCCCTATCTCCAAGGAGTCCATATCCAACCACATCGACTCGGCCCGGAACGCGCTCCTGTGCTACATCGCGGAGACCGGCAAGTCCGACTTCACGGAGGGCAAGATGATCTTCCTGTCCGGCTCCCCGGAGCTCGAGCGGATCGCGGGCATCCCGACGGGCCGCCTCAGCGGCATCGTCAACCACCATGTCCCCAAATATCTAAGGACCAATCAGTTGCCTTCATACGAAACCAACTGTATCGAGGACTGGGAGACCAAGCTGGACGCCATCGTACAGGAAACCATCAAGGAGGACATGACCCTGATCAGCGGGATACCGCCCTGGGTCCAGATGTATTTCGACCGGCTCCAGGAGCTAAGCGGCAAGAAAATCAAGGACCTCTTCCCCAACTTCCAGGTCCTGGTCTACGGGGGCGTCAACTTCGAACCCTACAAGGCCAAGCTGCTGGAAAGCATTGGTAAGACGATCGATACCATCGAAACCTTCCCCGCCAGCGAGGGCTTTATCGCCTTCCAGGACTCGCAAAACGCCGAGGGATTACTGCTCAACACCAATTCCGGCATATTTTTCGAATTCATCCCGGCCGGTAACATCTCCAAAGAAAACCCCACCCGATTGAGCCTGGAAGACGTCAAGATAGGGGAGAACTACGCCCTGATTATTAATAATAATGCCGGCCTGTGGGGATACTCCATCGGCGACACCGTTCGGTTTGTCAGCACCAACCCCTATCGTTTAGTCGTGACCGGGAGGACCAAGCACTATATATCGGCCTTCGGGGAGCACGTAATCGGGGAAGAGGTGGAATACAGCCTGCTCAAGGCGGCTGGGGAACAAGGTGTGAGGATCGTGGAATTCACCGTTGCCCCCCGAATCAGCAATGACCAGGGGAAGTCCTTCCACGAATGGTTCGTGGAGTTCGAGGAGACCCCGGCCGACATGAACGCGTTTATTAAATTGGTGGACGACAACCTCCGCGCAAAAAACATCTATT
This sequence comes from Dinghuibacter sp., assembly GCF_035492835.1. Classification (NCBI taxonomy): domain Bacteria; kingdom Pseudomonadati; phylum Bacteroidota; class Chitinophagia; order Chitinophagales; family Chitinophagaceae; genus Dinghuibacter; species Dinghuibacter sp. Next base: position 4,983 of record NZ_DATJIY010000146.1, on the reverse strand, counting down.
ACGACGACCTCATAACCGGCAATATTTTAAGACCTTTACAAATACTACCCCTGCGCCGGAATGCGTTTATCGATTATATGAAGTCGATCGGCAAGCTGGGCGGGCAGAATAAAGTACCACGTCTGAGTAACGATCGGAAGATTGCGGACGCATTAGATGCTTACATAATCCATTCCCATTCATGACCAATCCAAAGAAGAGAATTGCCATTTTTGGTTCAACCGGTTCTGTTGGCACGCAAACGCTGCAGGTTATCGCTGCTCACCCCGACCTCTTCGAGGTCGAGATACTGACCGCGCAGACCAACGACGAGCTGCTGATACAACAAGCCATCCAGTTCAATCCCAACGCGGTCGTCATCGGCGACCAGTCCAAATATGCCGGGGTCAAGCAGGCCCTGGCCAAGACGCACGTCAAGGTTTTTGCGGGTGAAAAGGCGCTGGAAGAAGCCGCCGCCTTCGATAGCTATGATATAATGGTCGCCGCCATCGTAGGTTTTGCCGGCCTCAAGTCGGTCATGCAGGCGATAGACCATGGTAAGGCGGTAGCCCTCGCCAACAAAGAAACCCTTGTGGTCGCAGGGGACATCGTTATGAAACGCGCCCTGGAAAACCGGGTGCCCATTATTCCAGTAGACTCTGAACATTCCGCTATTTTCCAGTGCCTGGTGGGGGAGACCCGCAACCGGATCGAAAAGGTTATCCTGACGGCCTCCGGCGGCCCCTTCCTGGGTAAAAAGCCCAACTTCCTGGTCAACGTCAAACGCGACCATGCGCTCCAGCACCCCAATTGGAACATGGGCGCCAAGATCAGCGTGGACTCGGCGACCTTGATGAACAAAGGCCTGGAAATGATCGAGGCCAAGTGGCTTTTTAACCTCGCCCCCAGCCAGATCCAGGCCGTCATCCACCCCCAGAGCATCATCCATTCGATGGTCCAGTTCGAGGACGGCAGCATCAAGGCCCAGATGGGCATGCCCGATATGAAGCTCCCCATACAATACGCGCTGAGCTTCCCCCACCGCATCCCGAACGATTTTCCTCGTTTCGACTTCAAAAAGATAAGCACCCTCACCTTCGAGGACCCCGATACAAAGACCTTCCGCAACCTGGCGCTGGCCACCGACGCCCTGCACAAGGGCGGCAACCTCCCCTGCATCCTCAACGCGGCCAACGAGATCGCCGTCTGGGCCTTCCTGCGCAACCGCATCGGGTTCCTGGACATGACAGAAGTCATAGAGAAGACCGCCGACAAGCTCCCCTTTATCGCCCAGCCCACCATGCAGGAATACGTGGAAAGCGACGGCGAGGCCCGGAGCTATGCCGCAAGTCTGATAAAATTGTAACTTACACCCATGCACGTATTACTCGCCGCTTCGAGCCTCTCGGCCACCCTCACGAAAGCCGCACAATTCATATTATCCCTTTCTATCATAATCGTATGGCACGAGCTGGGTCACTTCCTTCCCGCGAAGTGGTTCAAGTGCCGCGTTGAAAAGTTCATGTTGTTCTTCGACGCCGGTTTTTCGTTATTCAAGAAAAAGATCGGCGAGACCGTTTACGGTATCGGCTGGCTCCCTTTGGGTGGCTACGTGAAGATCTCCGGCATGATCGACGAAAGCATGGACAAGGAAGCCCTCAAGCTTCCGCCCCAGCCCTGGGAATTCCGCAGCAAACCAGCCTGGCAGCGCCTCATCATCATGGCCGGGGGCGTGACGATGAACGTCATCCTCGCCTTTTTCCTGTTCGCCGTGATCCTCCAGGTATGGGGAGACCAATATTTAGCTCCGCAAAACACAACCTACGGGCTCTATGCCGACTCCCTTGGCCAGAAGATCGGATTGCGCACGGGGGATAAGATCATGTCCATCGACGGAAAGCCCGTCAAGGACGAAAGCAAGGTGGTGCTCGATATTTTCACCCACGAGGCCAAACACATCCAGGTCGACCGTAACGGGGCCCTGATCGACCTGGCGATCCCCGACGAGTTCATCGGCGAATTGAGCCACAACCGTCTCGACGGCTTTGCGGAAGTGACCTTCCCCACCATCGTCGATTCCGTCAAAAGCGCCCAGATCAAACAGGGGACCCTGCAACGGGGCGACAGGATCATTTCGATCGCCGGTATCTCCACCCCCGACTTCATGACGTTTACGCACGCCCGGTCGCAGTTCAAAAAGGAAACCGTCGACCTCGGCCTCATCCGCGCCGGCGACACAGTCCACATCCTGGCGACCCTCGATTCGAACGGCGCCGTCGGCTTCCTGGCCAACACCAGGCTCGACTCCCTGCTGCACCTCACCACCGTCAAGTACGGCTTCTTCGAGTCTTTCCCCGCCGGCGTCCGCAAAAGCATCGACGTCATGTCGAACTACATCGCCCAGCTCAAGCTCCTGTTCACCAATAAACATGTAAAATCCCAGGACTCCCTCGGTTCCGTGATCACCATCGGCAATGCGTACGCCCCCGTGTGGGACTGGGAAAGCCTTTGGCGCCTCACCGCTTTCCTGAGCGTGATCCTCGGGTTTATGAACATACTCCCGATCCCCGCCCTCGACGGTGGACACATCCTGTTCCTGTTGGTGGAAATGGTCACCGGCCGCAAACCCGGCGACAAGTTCCTGGAGTATGCGCAGATCGGCGGCATGGTGCTGTTGCTGGGGCTCATGGCGTATGCGCTGGGGCTGGACGTCTTCCGGCTGTTCAGGCACTAGCCGTCGCCCACCCGGCCGCGGTTACACCTCGATCCCAATTTGCCGCATCAGCACTTCGGCATTGCGGGTCGTACAAACGCCTTTTCGTAACGTATAGTCGAAGTTCAATTCGTCTCCGTTGAATTGCACGTCAAAGTAGTAGTTGTGCACCTTTTTCGGCAACTCCGCCTCCATTTGCGCGAGCTCGAGGTCGTGCGTCGCCACGATCCCCACCGCCCCGTCCCGGATGAGCTGGCGCACCAGCGCCTGCGACCCCGCGAGCCGGTCCCTCGAATTCGTGCCCCGCAATATCTCATCCAGTAGAATGAACACGGGCTCCTTCCGCTTCACCCGGTCGATGATGCTCCGTAATTTCTTCAGCTCGGCATAAAATGTCGACGTGCTGTCCTCCAGGTTATCCGCCACCCGCATACTGCTGGCCACGAGCCCCACCGACAACCGGCAGGTATCCGCGCACACCGGCGCCCCCGCCATCGCCAGCACGATATTGACCCCCACGGTCCTTAGGAAGGTGCTTTTCCCCGCCATATTCGACCCCGTGACCAGGTCCAGCTGACCCGCGCCCCGCGTGGCGAAGTCGTTAGCGACGCGCTTGCCTTCCGGAATCAGCGGATGCCCCAGCCTCGTCGCTTCGAAGTCCCTCCCCCCCGTTATCTCCGGGAATACCCACCCCGGCCTGTTGTAGTGCATCAACGATACGCTCCCCAGCGCCTCCATCGCCGCCAGCGTATTGATCCACCGCTCCACCGCGTCCTTATTCCTGTCCCTCCATTCATTCAAACCCAGCATCTGCCACAGGTCCCACAGCAGGAACGCATTGAGCGGTATAAAAATAAACGGATTCAACCGGTAATCGAACCGATGCAGCAGCCGGTCGAGCCCTTGAATCTCCGCCGACCCCGTAGCCCCACGCGCTTTCAGCTCATCCTGGAGCCGGCGGTTCAACGCCGCCTTCAGCGCGCGCCCCTCGACCATCCGCACCCCCTCCGACAACGTCCCTATCTCCCCCACGATCCCCGAAAGCACGATGTATGGCTCGATAACCCTCTTGCTCAGCGACGCGGAAAACGCCACGAACACCACGCAACAGAGCCCGAACACTGCCGACGGAACCAGCCCGACGCCATACGCGGCTAAAACACCCAGCGACACCACCGGGTACACCCACCGCACTACCTTCCAATACCCTTCCCGGAAGGTCGACTGCGGCTTTCTGAGCCACCTCAAAATCCTGTCTACCGTCGCCTGTCGCACCGGCGTCTCCTGCGTCAACGCCGCCAGGTCGAACAACCCATCCGGGTCCGCCCCCAGCTCCTTCACCGCCTCCTGCCGCTCCAATATCGTCTCCCGGTCCGCCGGCGCCAGCAACCAGTCCGCCAGCATCCGCTGCCCCGGTTCAGTATGACAACGGTTCACCATCCGGTACAGCGAGCCTTTACCAAAGATGTCCAGGTCAAAGGCATAAGGATGCTCCGTCGTATCATTCCCCTGCAGACCGTCCTCCGCCGCCTTCACCGGCTTATCCTCCCGTACGAAGTACAGCTCCTGCTCCACCAACCCTTTCAACCCCTCCAGCCGCCTGATCCGCCCGTTATTGTCCACGTCCAACGCGATCGCCCTCCCAAACGCCGCCAGTCCCCCGAGGACCGCCACTACCCACCACGCCTCCTGGTTCTCCCACCCGAAATACCCGGCCAGGAGCGCCAGGATGATCGTCCCAAACCGCGCCCACGCCAGCGCGCTGCGTTTCCGCCGCGCCGCCTCCAGCCGCGCCCTCACCGCCACCAACTTATCCTCATAAAACCCCACCCTGGGGTGAACTTTCGCCTTCATACCCATGAAGGTAAGCGCCCCTTCATAATCCGCAAAAAATCAGTATATTTGCGGTTCGTTTCTCCCTTGGGGGTGACAGGTTTTGACAGCATTATTCGCTTTAGGTAAGCATGCCGTGCGTTGGGTAATTAGCACGATAATCTGAATACTCAAACTCTAAATGGCGAATCTACTTACGCCATGGCTGCCTAAACGATAGTTTAGCATCCATTATGTCCGCACACGCTGGCTGCCCGTTGCCGGTACTGCCGACCAACCAAACCAATAACGGGATAGCGCCCTCGTTCTCCGTGGCCTGAGCGCGAAACTTTAGCGGATACGGAAGAGGTTGGTTAGTTCCGCCCCTGCCCCTCCCCGACAATCAATGCAGGAAATAAGCATGTAGAAAGCTTACGGAGAAAGTGTTTGGACGCGAGTTCGAGTCTCGCCACCTCCAC
>NZ_DATJIY010000145.1:0-45450 GCF_035492835.1 Dinghuibacter sp. | reverse complement strand
TCCCGTTTTTGCCAAACATTTGGCAAAAACGGGAAAAAAGAGGAATCCCGCGCCGCTCCGGGCGCCTAGGCGCGTTGGCAATGGCATAAAGGCGCTGTAAGATGCGGCGATGCGGACGGACGGCGCGGTGACGAGGTGACGAAGCGAAGGCGCTACGGCCACTCGGCCCCCGGCGTGTCCGTGCGGAAGCGCTCCATGTTATGGCGGTCCTGGAGGGTGACGTAGACGGTCTTGCCGTCGCGGCCGCCGAAAATCAAATTGCTGCACAACTTGCCGTTCAGCGGCACCTCGCGGATGAGCTCGCCTTCGGGGTTGAAAATGGCGATCATGCCCTTGCCATGGCGGCAGACGTAGAGGTTGCCCTTTTTGTCGCAATGCATGCCGTCGAGGCCGTAGTCGGTGAAGGAGGTGAAGAGGCGTTTGTTGTTGATGTTGCCCATCGTATCGATGTCGTAGGCCCACACCTTTTTCTGGACGCTTTCGTTGACGTAGAGCGTCTTTTCGTCGGGGCTCAGGCATACGCCGTTGGTGGTGCCCATGTTCTGGGCTAGCAGGTAGAACTTGCCGTCCGGCTCGACCCGCCATAGCTGGCCGGTGGTATCCTTCCAGTTCGGATCGGACGCGATGATGTAGCCGTAATGGCTGCGGCAGAGGTCGTTGGGTTGGTTGAACTGGGGGTTATGGCAGAGCACGCTGACCTTTTTGCTACGGTCCACCATCAGCACGTTGTGCCCGGTGAAATCGGCTATGTACATATTCCCCTTGGGGTCGAACCGGATGGCGTTACCCGTGCTGCCCTGGGGCAGGGTGAGGTAGACCTGCGCCTTGCCGCCGGTGTCCACGTAGGCGATGGTCCCGTCCTGGTCCAGGTTCACCACGAACAGGCTGTCGTGGTACACCGCAGGTCCTTCGATGTTGTTGGTAAACACCGCGGCCGTAAAATCCTTCGACTCGAAAAGGTGGGCTTCCCGCGCATTCTTCTGCACAAGAGGGATGGAACTGCAAGCGCCCATCAACAAAGCCATTCCTGCAAAAACTATTGTCCGGTACATGCGGTGTTTTTATATTTACTTCCCAAGGTCGTCATATTTTGTCAATTGAGTACAACGATATTCCCCTACGGATACGAGAAGCCGGCACCGGCGATATCCCCCTGCTCGTAGCGATGGGCCGGCGGACTTTTTACGAGGCCTTCCGCGACTTCAATACCGAAGAGAACATGACCATGTTCCTCGATGAGCAGTTCCGGGACGAGGTGCTGGAGCGGGAGATGGAAGAGGCGGGCGCCGTTTTCTTTATAATATATCACAACACCGAACCCATCGGGTTCTCAAAAGTCCGCGTGGGGCATGAGCCGCCCGAACTGGCGGGGCTAAACGCGCTGGAGATCGAACGCATCTATGTCGACAAAGGACACCAGGACAAAAAGGCCGGCACTGCCATGATGCGGCACAACATCGCGTACGCGAAAGAAAACGGATTCGGTACCATTTGGCTGGGCGTCTGGGAACATAACCCGCATGCTATCCGGTTTTATGAGCGGAATGGCTTCCTGGCGTTCGGGGACCACATTTTTAAACTAGGTAAAGATCCGCAGCGGGATATATTGATGAAGAAGGACATATGAATTTTTAGTAGTTATTTTCATTAAATTCATATGAAATTGACCGCTGAAACGTATGAGATTGGACAACTTGCTTCAAGAATACCACTGTCCGGAAGGGATCTGGGATGAAATGTGCGGTGTCGGTGCCATCCGCGACCACTACAAAAGGGTGTTTCATTCTCTCGGTCAGCTGGAGGTGAGCTCGCTCCTGCAAAAGGACCGGATGGCGGCGGAGCTCTTTATGAATCAGGGGATCACCTTTACGGTCTATAGCGACGACCAGGGTATCGAACGCATCTTCCCCTTCGACGTCATACCGCGTATCATCCCCGGCAGGGAATGGGACCTGATCGAACAGGGTATACAACAACGGCTGAAAGCCCTCAATCTTTTCCTCAAAGACATCTACAGCAACCAGCAGATCATCCACGACCGGGTTATCCCCGCGGCGCTCATCGCCTCGTGTCCGCACTACACCCGGGAGGCCTTTGGGATCAGCGTGCCCCACGATATCTATATCCATATATCCGGGATCGACCTCATACGGGGGAAAGACGGTCGTTTTTACGTGCTCGAAGACAACCTGCGCACGCCTTCCGGCGTCAGTTATATGCTGGAGAACCGGGAGGTGACAAAACGCATTTTTCCCCACCTCCTCAGCGACAGCCAGGTGAGGCGGGTGAGCAACTATCCGTTGCTGCTCCACGAAATCCTCCTGCAGCTGGCCCCCAGCCAGGTGTCGGACCCGACCGTGGTCCTGCTTACGCCCGGCGTATTCAACTCCGCGTATTATGAACATACCTTCCTGGCCCGGCAGATGGGTATCTCGCTGGTGGAAGGGCGCGACCTCACGGTGGACAACCACAAGGTATATATGAAAACGACCAACGGCCTGGAGCGCGTCCACGTCATCTACCGGCGGATCGACGACGAATTCCTGGATCCGCTGGTTTTCCGGCCGGACAGCGCGCTCGGCGTACCCGGCTTGATGAGCGCCTACCGCAAGGGGAACGTCGCCATCGTCAATGCGCTCGGCAACGGCGTGGCCGACGACAAAGCGGTGTATGCCTACGTTCCCGACATGATCAAATACTACCTGAACGAGGAGCCGATCCTTCCGAATGTCCCCACCTACCAGCTTAGTGACCCGGAGGCCCGGGCCTATGTCTTTGACAACATCCGGAACATGGTGATCAAACGCACCAACCAGTCGGGTGGGTACGGGATGATCATGGGCAACACGGTCACCGGGGCCGAGTGGGACAAAGCCCGGTTGAGCATCGAAAAGGACTTCCGGAATTTTATCGCGCAACCCATCATACCGCTGTCGACGGTGCCCTGTTTTATCGACGGCGCCTTCCGGCCCCGGCATGTGGACCTCCGACCGTACGCATTGTATGGGCCGCAGGGGGTGAAGATCGTGCCCGGGGGGCTTACACGGGTGGCCCTCAAGGAAGGGTCGCTGGTGGTGAACAGCTCGCAAGGCGGGGGAAGCAAGGACACATGGGTAATAGACTAAGCCGCGCCGCGCGGCGCGTAAATCATTCGAACGCATGCTCAGTAGAATCGCAGACGCATTATTCTGGTTGAACCGCTATATGGAAAGGGCTGACGGCCTCCTCCGCGTAGCAGCGACGCATTACACCCTCTCCATGGACAAGGACGTAAACGGGACGATGACCTGGCAACCGATGCTGGAACTCTTTACCAGGGCGACGCCACAGGAGGCGGCAACCCTCGGTAACGACACCGAAGCCGTCCTCAAAAAGATCCTGACCGATACGACAAACACCAATTCGCTCCGGGTGATCGTCTCCCGGGCCAGGGAAAACGCCAGGGGCGTCCAGGATCACATCACCAAAGAGGTATGGGAGGCGGTCAACTCCATCTACCACCTGGCCGAAGGGAGGGGGTTCGAAGACCAGCTGTCGAGCTATGGCGCACTGAACGTCATGGAACAATTCTCGCGGCATTGCGTGTTGTACACCGGCATCACGGATATCACCATGCCCCGCGGCGTCGGCTGGAGCTTCATGAACCTGGGCAAGTACCTGGAACGCAGCCTGGAAGCGCTGGCCCTGACCAACAAACAATTCGAGCTGATCCAATACGACCTGAGCGATACCCGGGACATCGTCCAGTGGCGCTACCTGCTGTTGTCGTTGTCCGGGTATGAGCTCTACCTGAAGACCTACCGCAGCCCGCACTATACGCTCAACGTACTCCACCAGGTGTTGTTCAACGAGCACTTCCCGCACTCGTTGCTGTATTCGCTGACCCGGCTGGAACGGCACCTCCGCAACGTGGTAAAGGAAAACCGCTCCGCCGACAGCGAGGCCCTGGTCAGGCACTTCGGACGCATCCACGCGCGGGTGCGGTATATGGACCTGGAAAATATAAATGGCCGTACTTTGCAGGAGTTCTTTGCCGAATTGCGACAGGACCTCCTGCAATTCAGTAAACGATTGAGTCAGCATTTTTTCTCTTATAGCTAAGCCATGCCAACATTCAGGATAGTGCACGTTACCCGCTACGACTACGACAGGCCAGTCAGGGAAAGCTTAAACGAGATAAGGATATATCCCTACCCCTGCCCCACGCAGGAGGTGCTGCAGCACGACCTGGTGATCACCACGCACCCGGAAGTACACGTGTTCACCGACTATTGGGGGAACAAAACGGGCGTGTTCAACGTCCTGCCGCCCCACCAGGTACTGGCCATCGAAAGCCGCCTCCTGGTGCGTACGACCGCCCCTTCGCAAATCACCATCAATTTTCACTCGACCTTCGAGCAACTGGAGCAGGAGATGGCGGATCAACTGTTGTTGCTCGAGCTGGCGCACGCGGACGCCATCGGCTCCGAAACACAGATCGCCTCCATTACCGGAACGCTCCTTCCCGGACGGAGCGTGGCCGCGATGGTCGAAGCGTGCAGCGAATACATCTTCAAGAACTTCAAATACATCAAGGGCATCACCGACGTGGAGACCACCGTGGATGAAATCCTGCAAAAGGGCGCGGGCGTCTGCCAGGACTTCGCCCACCTCATGCTCCAGATCCTCCGCAACGCCCATATCCCCTGCCGGTATGTAAGCGGCTACATCTGCCCCAACAAGAACGGCATGCGCGGCGAGGGCGCCACGCACGCCTGGGTGGAGGCCTGGATACCCGGCTATGGCTGGGCCGGGATCGATCCCACCAACAACGTATGGGTGACGAACAAACACGTCATGCTGTCGGTCGGCCGCAACTTCAACGACTGCAGCCCCGTCCGCGGGGCCTTCAAGGGACCCGCGCGACAGACGTTGTCCGTAATGGTCTCCATAGGGTATGAAGACGGTAAGGTTTTCGAAGAGGTCAACAACATCCACCAGCCAGTTACCGCGGAGCCGCCGGAAGGAATTCTCGAGGGGACGTTTGCGGGGCAGCAGCAATAACGTGCGGTGGCGCGATCGGCGGCGTCTTTTGGAGGAACGGCCGGCGGTGTGCGCGCTTTTGCGTTATTTTTGACGGCATGAGAAAAATCCTCCTCGCTGTCTTTGCCGCCTCGGCCACGTTGCAGGCGGCTGCCCAGTATAAACCCTCGGACCTATTCGGACCCCGGTTCTACACCGAACGCGGTAACGCCGAACACAGCGCTAACGGCGCCCCCGGTCCCGCCTACTGGCAGAACCGGGCGGACTACCACCTGCAGGCGACGATCGACACGCTGGCCAGGACCCTCACGGGCGTCGAAACCATCGAGTATACCAACAACAGTCCGGACGCCCTCGACTGTCTATGGCTACAGGTAGAGCAAAATACCTACAAACCGGACGCGCGCTCGAACTTCGCGACGGCGGCGCATCCGTCGCCCGCTGACCATACGACGGGATATTCTTTTGAAGCGGTAACGCTGCAAGACGGCACAACAAGCACAAAAGCCGACTATATCATCACGGACACCCGGATGCAAATCCGCCTGCATAAACCGCTCGCGTCAAAAGGCAAGGTATCCATCCACATCCGTTACACTTATACGATCCCCGGCGCTTTTGGAGGACGCACCGACTATGTGGCGACCCGCAACGGGACGATCTTCGAGATTGCCCAGTGGTATCCCCGCATGAGCGTCTACGACGATTCACGGGGCTGGAACAACCTCCCGTTCCTGGGTAGCGGGGAATTCTACCTGGAATATGGCGACATCGACTACAGCGTGACCGTTCCCTGGGACATGATCGTAGCCGGTTCCGGTGCGCTGCAGAACCCGGCCGAGGTCCTGACGCCCGCGCAGGTCGCGCGCTGGGAAAAGGCCCGACACAGCGACCAGACCGTCATGATCCGCTCCGCCGCCGAAATCGGGGACCCTTCTTCCCGGCCGGTGCATAGCGGCACGCTGACCTGGAAATTCAAGATGACCAACACCCGCGACGTGGCCTTTGGCGCGTCCCGCGCTTACATTTGGGACGCCGCCGCGGTCAATCTCCCCGAGGGCAAGCACAGCATGGCGATGTCGGTCTATCCTGTGGAAAGCGCGGGCGAAGGCGCCTGGGGACGGGCTACCGAGTACCTGAAGCGCTCCATGGAGTACTTCTCCGAAAAGTGGTTCGTCTATCCCTACCCGGTGGCCGTCAATGAAGCCGGTATCGCCGGGGGCATGGAATACCCGGGGATCGTTTTTGACGGTATCACCGACAAGGGCAAGGAGCTCTACTGGGTCACGGCCCACGAAATCGGCCACAACTGGTTCCCGATGATCGTCGGCAGTGACGAGCGCCGTTTTGGCTGGATGGACGAAGGCTTTAATACCTTTATCGACGTCTACGCCTCCGACAACTTCAACAAGGGCGAATACGCCCCAAAACGCGACGCCGAATACGCCGAGGGTGGCGGTAACCCCGCCGATGAGATAGTACCTTTTCTAAAGGATGCTTCCGCGCCGGTGATCCTTACGCCGGCCGACGCCATCCCTGAAAAGTACCGCCATCCCCTCACCTACTTCAAACCCGCCTTCGGGCTGGTCCTGCTGCGGGAGCAAATCCTCGGGCACGACCGCTTCGACTACGCGTTCCGGAGCTACATCCGGCATTGGGCCTACAAACACCCGCAGCCATCCGACTTCTTCCGCTCGATGGAGAATGCCTCCGGCGAGGACCTGGCCTGGTTCTGGCGGGAATGGTTCTACCACAACTGGACGCTGGACCTGGCCGTCTCCGACGCCCATGCCGTCGACGGGGGCGTCTCCGTCGTCGTGTCCAACCTGGATCGTATGGCGTTCCCTTCCGTGCTCGAAGCGACGTGTGTGGATGGGTTGAAGGCGCGCATCAATTTTTTTGTGGAAACCTGGCTCCAGCAGGATCGCGTTACGGTGGTGATTCCAACGACCGCAAAGGTCTCTTCAGTCACGATCGATCCGGATGCCGGTCTCCCGGACGCCAACCGTTCCAACAATACGGTTAAACTACCCTGATCAGGTCTACTTTGTAGCCGTCGTATCCAGGCTTTTCTCCCTTACCGCCTTGAACTCGGAGCCCTCTTTCCATCGGGGCCAGACCGAAGAATAGGCCAGCCGCTTCCCGATCTGGAAGAGGAGCTCCACGTGCTCGAGCCCGCCTTCGAAGGTCCAGGAGGGGTCGTACTCGTCGGAGGGTTGGTGGTAGTGGTTGGCGGTGTAGAGGCTGTCGAGCCGGTGGCCTTCGGCGGTGCCGCCGTTGACGAGGTCGTCACCGGGGGAAGCGTCGAGGGCGGGGACGCCGGCCTTGGCGAAGTTGAAGTGGTCGGAGCGGAAGTAGCCGCCGGCTTCGGGGTTCTTTTCGGGGGCGATAGAGCGTCCCTGGCGTTTGGCTTCCTCGGCGAGCAGGTCTTCCAGGTCGGACTGGCCGGCGCCGGTAATCGTGACGTCGTGGGTCTTGCCGTTGGGGCTGATCACATCCATGTTCAGGTTGGCGATCGTTTTGCTGAGGGGATAGACGGGGTGCCGGGCATAGTATGCCGAACCCAGCAGGCCCTGCTCCTCGGCGGTCACGGACAGGAAGACGATGGTCCTTTCCGGGGGCGTATTGAGGCCCTTGAAGGCGCGGGCCATTTCGATGAGGGCCGCGGTGCCGCTGGCGTTGTCGAGGGCGCCGTTATAGATCGAGTCGCCTTTTTCGTCGGGTTTACCGACGCCGAGGTGGTCCCAGTGGGCGGTATAGATGATGTATTCGTCCGGGTGTTTTGTCCCCGTGATTTTGGCGATGACGTTCTTGGAGGTATTGTACACCGACCTGACGTGGATGCGGGTGGTGAGATTCAGGTCCAGGGGCATGCCCTTAAATCCTTTATGGTGGGCTTTTTCAAGCAAGGTCGAGTCCTGTCCGGCGGCGGCCAGCATCTTGGCGGCGGAAGGGCCGGTCACCCAGCCGTCGATGGCGCAATGGTAGGTTTGGCTGCCGCGCTCGTCGAGATACAGATTGGAGGAACCCCGGCTGTTTTGTACGACATGGAAGGGATACGAAGCTGCGGCGGTATTGTGGATGATGATACATGCCTTGGCGCCCTGGCGGGCCGCCTCCTCATACTTGTATGTCCAGCGGCCGTAATAGGTCATCCGGTGACCCTTGAACAGCGTGCTGTCATAGAAGCCGGGGTCGTTGACCATGACGAGCACGGTTTTGCCCTTGACGTCCAGGCCGGCGTAGTCGTTCCAGCCGTACTCCGGGGCGACGATGCCAAAACCGGCGAAGACCACGGGGGTATTGTAAAGACTGATCAGGGAGTCCGTGTTTTGCGTGGCGAAAACGTAGTCGTCGATGTTGTGCAGGTCGAAGGACGTTTTCGAGGAGCGTACGGTCATCGTGGGGTCGCCCATGGGCGTAATCTCCACCAGCGGCACGTCCTGGAGATAGCTGCTGCCGTTGCCGGGCTCGAGACCGAGGCGCTGGAAGTTGCTGCTGATGTAGTCGAGGACCTTGGGTTCGGCGGCCGAGAATGGCTTGCGACCCTTCAGGGAGTCGGAGGCCAGGACTTGTATGTGCCGGGCGAGGCTGTCCTTGTTGAACGAGTCCAGGCCGGCCTGCGCGTCGAAGGCGGTGTCGGCCTGGTGGCAGGACGCCAACAGCAAGGCTCCTGAGAGCAAGGCATTTACGGGAAATGAAAATTTCAGTGTCATGTCGATGGTTATGGAGCACTAATCTACTTACCTTTGCGAAAATTCAGCATAGATGCTGCAAAAATGTACTGCCTTCTTTTTGCTGCTGGCCTTTGCGGCCTCGACCTTCAGCAGGGCGGTCATTGTCGTCGACTTCTACGCCAACCAGGATTATATCGCCAGGAACCTTTGTGAAAACCGCGACAAGCCGATGATGCACTGCTGCGGCCGGTGTCTCCTCCGGAAGCGGTTGGCCAACCAGGACAAACAAGACAAGAATAATCCCGAACGGGAAACCAACAATAAGGAGGTGCTCTTTTTCCAGGAGACCTCGCGGGCGCATTTTACACCCGTTTTCGCCGTGACAAAAGCGGTCTTCCATCCCTTTGACGACGGCGCACCCATCGACCAGGCCACCGGAATCTTCCATCCGCCGGCGTAGGCGAAGCTTCCCACCTTCCACAGGCACGAGCGTGCCCATCTGCATTCCCAACGACGCGCGGCGCTGGCGCCAGCCAGTGCGCTTGCGTGTACATACTTTGATATGAAAACATTGTATTCTTCGATACTACTGCTACTTATATATTTACCCCTCCACGCGCAAACCCACACCGTCACGGGTAAAATCGTCGACGCCGTAACGAAGGAGCCCGTCGAGGGCGCTTCAGTAATGGTGAAGGGCACGACGGAAGGCGTAACGACGGACGCCTCGGGCGTCTTTGCGCTCAGCGCGGACGCCGCGTCCGAGCTGGTCGTCACGGCCACGGGTCACCGGCCGCAAACCGTAAGGGCGACCGGCCGCGCCATGGACATCCAACTGATCCCCAACGAGAATCGCCTCCAGGACGTCGTCGTGTCCGGGAACCGGACGCTGCAAAAGCGCATCGAGTCGCCCATCGCCATCGCGCAGATAGGCAAACAGGCCATCCAGGACACGAAGGCGCAGCGGCTGGATTTCCTGCTCAACCAGGTCAGTGGCGTCAATATGATCAACCTCGGCAACGAGCAGCACGAGATGTCGATCCGCCAGCCCATGAGCACGAACAACCTCTTCCTCTACCTCGAGGACGGCGTGCCCATCCGCACGTCCGCGGTCTTCAACCACAACGCGCTGATCGAAATGAATATGGCGGCCGCCAAAAGCATCGAGGTGATCAAGGGGCCCGCGTCTTCGCTTTACGGGGCCGAGGCTATCGGCGGCGTCGTCAACCTGATTACCCAGGCGCCCCCGGCCTATACCGACGGGACGATAGGCGTACAGGCCAATAACCAGGGGTATCGCCGCGTGGACGCCCAGGTAGGTACGACCATCGGAAAGGTTGGCTTCATCGCCAGCGGGTATTACGCGGAGCAGCACGATGGTCCTATCCAGTACAGCGACTTCCACAAGTCGGCGTCGACCTACCGGCTCGACTATCACATCGATGACCGCACGACCTGGACCAGCAGCGTCACCTACGTGGACTATTTCAGCGATATGTACGGTTCGCTGGACAGCACGCACTTCGCGACAAAGAATTATTCCGCCCAGACCTTTTTCACCTACAGGAAAGTATATGCTTTCCGGGGTCGGTCTACCATAAGCCATAGCTGGAACGACCACAGCACGACGACGGCGACGTTCATGTACCGCAACAACTCGGTCATCCAGAACCCCAGTTACCAGATCGGCAGCTATACCTCCGGGAACGGCGCCATTAGCGCGGACACGGCCATCGGGAACATCAACGACAACGCCTTCAAGTCATACGGACTTACGGTACAGCACATCCAACGGTTCAAATTCCTGGACAGCAAACTGGTGGTGGGCCTCAGCACCGAACTGAACCCACAGACGTTCAACGAGAGCTTTATCTGGGTAAAAAAGCAAAAAAACGACCAGGGGTTGACAAACTATGTTGGCTACTCAGACCCCGATTCGGTGATCGCCAACTTTAAGACGCTGGTGACGGACTTCGGGAGTTATGCGGACTACGAATTCAGCCCGGCGCGCGGTCTGAGGATAGTCGCCGCCCTCAGGTACGACGCCTTCCAATACGACTTTATCAACTACCTCCAGGGCTCCAAGGTCACCGGCGGGCCGTCGACGGTCACCAACTACGGGAAAGTGGCGCCAAAGATCGGGTTCACCTATAACGTAAAAGGAATCGGGTTCTATGGGAACTACAGCGAGGGCTATGTGCCGCCGCAAATCACGGACGTATTCGGAAAGACGAGCAACAGTACCTATCTGCAACCACAGACGTTCCACAGCTACGAGATCGGGGGCTGGCTGTCGCTGGTAAAGAACCGCTTGTACATCGACTGGAGCGCCTACCTCATGAACGGCGCCGACGAGATCATCAACGTAAAGCTGCCTAACGGCATTTCCCAGTCGGAAAACGCCGGCCGGACCCGGCACCGCGGGCTGGAGTACGGGTTGACGTATCGTCCCTGCGACGACTGGCTGATCCGTTTATCGGGCTCGAATGCCAAACATACCTTCGTCGACTACGTCTCCTCCGGGGTGGACTACAGCGGCAGGGAAATGGCCGACGCGCCGCATTTCTTCGGCAGCGCCCAGGTCACTTACAAGCCCCATTACCTGAAGGGTTTCCGTATCTCCGCGGAATGGCAACGCGTGGGGAAATACTATATGGATAACCTCCAGCAGTATGCTTACGGCGGGTTCAACGTGGCCAACCTCCGCGCAGGTTACGCGATCAGCCATGTCGAGCTCTGGGTGAACGCGCTGAATGTATTCGACGAATACTATTCCACCATTTCCCAGGTGTCCGTCTCCGGCGGCAAGGCCTCGTATACCTATCAGCTCGGCGACCCCAGGGCGGTGACGTTCGGTCTGAGTTATCACTTTGGAAAATAAAATACCCGGTATGAAACGACTATATCGCTGGCACCGGCGACTCTCGCTGATCATCGCCCTTCCCGTCGTCTTATCGGCGGGCAGCGGATTTTTGCATCCCATCATGACCAATATGCGACCCCGCGTCGCGACCCAGGGGCTGCCGGCTGAAACGATCGACGTGGGCCGTTGCCCGCTCCCGCCGTCGGTCGCGCTGCGCATGGCCGGAATCGACACCATATCCCACCTGCGGCTGGTGCACATGGATACCAGCTGGTTCTACCAGGTCCGGCGGGGCGAGCTTGACGTGCCGTCGTATGTCAGCGCGCGGACGGGTCAGATGCTACCGAAGGGCGACTGGCTCTATGCGCAGTACCTGGCCCGGGCTTTTCTGGAGGGAACGCCCGGCAGGGCGGCGGCTCCCTCCGCGCCGTTGCCGGATTGCTGTACCGCCGCCACCTACGCCGTGTTGAACGCGGCCGGCAGCCCAGTCACTGACGAGGTGCGGCTCACCGCGTTCGACGAGGGCTACAACCCGGTCAACCGGCTGCTGCCGGTCTACAAGGTATCCTTTGGCCGCGCGGACGGCATCCGCGTCTATGTCGAGACCGCGCAGGACCGTTTTGCGCTGGCGGTGGACAACCGGCGGGCGGCCTTCAACCGGGTTTTCGAATACATCCATACCTATCAATGGCTCAGCTTCCTGGGTCGGGGCCGGTTGGTGGCGGAGGCTCTGCTGTTGGGCGCGGCCTTTGTCACGACGGTACTGGGTATCTGGATATTCTTCGCGACAAAGAGCAAACCGGTACCGGGTAACCGCTATGTGCGGTCCAGGCGCCTCCACCGGTATACGGCGATCGTGGTGTCGCTCTTCACGCTCATGTTCACGTTCAGCGGGGCATACCATGCGCTGGTACAGTTGCGGCCCGACGATCGGGACAGGTTCTTTGCGCGTGACCGCTTTGCCACCGCCGCGTTGCGTTTGGGGCCGGCCGATTGGACCCGGGCGACGGACGTCAGCCTCGTGGCCATCGGTGGCGCGGGTTATTGGCGGCTCGCCAGGGCGGAACAACGCCCAATCGCTTCCGCACGGAAGGACCTGATGCGTGATATGTCGGCCGCGCAACCGCCGGTCGTGTACATTGCCGACGCGGACGGCGCGGCACTCCCGGATGGAGAGCGCCGTTATGCCAGGGCGCTGGCGGCGCAGTTCAGCGGACGGCCGTTGTCGGCCATAAAGGACACGCGTTGCCTGACCAGATTCGAGGGAGAGTACAACTTCACCGACAAGCGCCTGCCCGTCTGGAAGGTGGCATATGCCAGCGACCGCTACTACGTGGAGACGTCGAGCGGCCGGTTGTCGGTGCGGGTAGACGACATGGACCGGGCCGAGGCGTATAGCTTCGCCCTGCTCCACAAACACGAGTTCCTGGGATGGGCCGGTAAACCGGTAAAGGACACGAGCACCATGTTCTGGGCGGCGATGCAGATCGTGGTCGTCGCGTTGGGGCTGACGCTGTATGTACGCTACCGCAAACGCGGTGTATCGAAAGCGAACGGTGCAGATCGCATAAAACATTCATAAACAATAGTTAACGGCGTGGCAGTTTTTTTGCACACCCTCCTGAAACCCCGGCTACATGCTAACGATCACGCTTCGCTCCCTGGTCAAACGGAACAGAACCTTTGGGTGGCTCAACATCACCGGTCTGGCCATTGGGATCACCTGCGCCAGCCTCATCTTTTTATGGGTGGAGAACGAATATTCCTACAACCGGATGTTCCCGAAGTACGACCGGTTGTACAGGATCCTCGAGGTGCAGACGTACGAGGGCAAGCGCGAGGTTTTCCAGGCCGAGCCGATACCGCTGGCGGAGGCGGTGAAAAAGGAGGTCCCGGGTATCCGCAATACCGCGCGGACGCTGTTGGGAGAACAGTTCCGGCTGTTGTTTTCGCTGGGGGATAAAGGGATCAACGAACAGGGGAAATACGCCGACTCGTCGTTGTTTTCGATGATCGACCTGGCGTTCGTATATGGCGACCGGCCGTCCGCCTTCCGGGAGGTGCATTCGGTGGTGATCAGCGCGTCGATGGCCAGACGTTTTTTTGGCGACGTCAACCCGGTCGGGAGGGCGTTGAAGGTCGACAACAAACAGGAGTATACCGTAACCGGCGTTTTCACCGACCTCCCGGCGAACTGCAGTTTTCGCTTTGACTGGCTGATCCCCTACAAGGTCTATTCGGACGCACAGCCGTGGTCGACCTATTGGGGCGCCAACGGCGCCGAAACATACGTGGAGCTGGAGCCGGGCGCGGACGTGGCGGCCATAAACCGGACGCTCAAACACTACCTGGCCACCAAAAAACCGGATATGACGACCGAGTGTTTTCTCTGGCCGATGAAGGACTGGAACCTGCACGCCAAGTGGACAGGGGATAAGGAAGACGGCGGAAAGATCACCTATGTGCGCCTTTTCACGCTGATCGCCTGGATCATCCTGCTCATCGCGTGTATCAACTTTATGAACCTGGCCACGGCCCGCTCCGAGCAACGCGCCCGGGAAATAGGTGTCCGCAAAACGATGGGCGCCCGCCGGCGGAAACTGATCGGACAGTTTATCGGTGAAGCGATGGTGCTGTCCTTTCTGTCGGTCCTGTTGTCGGTTTTTCTTTTAAGCCTTGCACTGCCCTGGTTTAACCAGCTGGTGCACGAACACCTGTCGCTCCGGCTGCGCGACCCCCGGCATCTGGCGGCGCTGGTGGCCATCGGGTTGCTGACGGGTCTGGTGGCGGGGAGCTATCCGGCGTTCTATCTTTCCTCTTTTAACCCGGTGACGGTATTCAAGGGGCTCCGGTTAAAAAACGCCGCGGGCAATTTGTTTATCCGCAAAGGGCTGGTGGTTACCCAGTTCACGGTGTCCATTTTGCTGATCGTCTGTACGATCGTGATCTACAGCCAAGTCCGCTATGTGAACCGCATGGACATGGGCTACAAAAAGGACAACCTGATCTATCTGAACCTGAAACCGGGCGGCGCTACGCACGTCCAGGCGCTCAAAAACGCGTTGATGCACACGGGCGCGGTCACCAGCGTGGCCGCCAGCGGTTTCCCCATCACGGCGATATGGAGCAACGGCGACGACTATACGTGGCAGGGTAAAGACCCCACCAAAAACCCGCTGGTGAGCGCGGAAGCGGTGGATGCCGACTACCTGCCCACCATGCACGTACAGCTCAAGTCGGGGAGGAACTTCTATGCCACCGGACAGGACACCGCGAATGTGCTGATCAATGAGTCCATGGCGGCCCAGATGGGGAAAGAAGGACACGTCGGAGCGCAGATCGTTTCGGGGAACTGGAAGATTACCGTGGTGGGTATCTTCAAGGATTTTATCTACAACGATTTCAACCATTCCTGGGGTCCGCTGATCTTTTACTACGACCCGAAAACCACTACGGACCTGACGTTGAACATCGCGCTCAGACCGGGTGAGCTTTCCGCCAGCCTGGCTAAGGTGGGTAAGGTGGTCCGAAGTTTCGATCCCGCCTATCCCTTCGAGTATACATTCCTCGACGACGACGTCGCGGCACAGTTCAAAACGGAAGAGATGACCGGTCGTTTGTCGGCGGTCTTTGCGGTGCTCGCCATAGTGATCTCCTGTCTGGGCCTCTTCGGCCTGGCGGCTTTTACGGCCGAACGCCGGACAAAAGAGATCGGTATCCGCAAGGTGCTGGGCGCCTCGGTGGCCGGTTTGACGGGGCTATTGTCGCGCGATTTCCTTTTACTCGTCGGCATTTCCTGTCTCGTGGCGTTACCGCTGGCGGGTTGGATCATGATCCGTTGGCTCTCGGATTATTCGTACCGGACGGCGCTGCACTGGTGGATATTTCCGGCGGTTGGCGCGGGGGCGGTGCTGATTGCGCTGGCGACGGTCAGCTACCAGGCGATCCGCGCGGCGCTGGCCAACCCGGTCGACAGCCTGCGAACGGAATAATTTGCCGTACCTTTGGGGCCGTTATGAAGCAATTGTTTATCGCTGGCTTGCTGGCCCTCGGGCTGGCCGCCTGTCATACTCAGGATAGCGCCCCGGCGGCCGCCGCCTCGGTTGGGCCCGCCCCGACACAGGATACGACAAAAACCTACCCGGTTTCGATGCTTGACAACACCAAAGACCCCTTTTGCGGGATGCCGGCCAGTGCGGGCATGGAGGATACGATCCATTGGAATGGGAAGGTTATCGGGTTTTGTTCCAAAGAATGTAAGGAAGGGTTTTTAAAGGACCCGAAGGGGCATCCCGTGACGTTCAAGTAGTCTTCGGCCCCCGTGGTGGCCATTGCGGCAGTCAGGCCGTGGCGGCGGCCGCGCGCTGCTTTAACAGGCGCTCGCTGCTCCACTGCGAGAGCTGCAGCATTATTTCCCTGAGGCTTTCCCCTTTTTCCGTCAACGCGTATTCCACGCGGGGCGGGACCTCCGCGTATACGGTCCTGGATACGATACCGTCCTCCTCCAGCTCCTTCAGCTGGCGCGACAGCACCTTTAGCGCGATACCCGGCACAATCCGGTGCAGCTCCCCAAAGCGCAGCGGACCCTCCAGCAACAAGTAGATCAGGATCGGCTTCCATTTGCCGCCAATGACGTCGATGGTGGCGGTGATAGGGCAGTCCGTCGCGGCGTGATACCTCGTTCTTTCCATAAATTTCTTTTCCTGTGAATGCGAAAATTTTTCGCTCCGCAAACGCGGCTGGTCCAAATTACGACATTTTTGTCAATACTATACTTTTCGGTAACTACTTGCCTTTTATCCAGTAATGGATCATCTTTGTGTTATGAAAACGAGTTATGAAAATGGCCGCGACCTTCTGGAAAGGTTACACGGCGGACACCTCGGAGAGCGGATGGTAAACGAGCTAAACGACGTTTGTCCCGACTTCGTCGACATGACCCTGGAGTGGGCGCTCGACGGTATCATGAACAGGCCCGGTATGGACCTGAAGACGCGGGAGCTGCTGCTGATAGCGTCGTGCGTGACGCTGGGCGGAACCGCCGCCCCCCAGCTCCACGCGCACATCGACGCAGCCCTGACCATGGGCGCCGGCAAGGAAGAAATCGTGGAAACCATCCTTCAAATGCTATTTTACGCCGGGGGCGTCAACGTCAGCAATGCCTTCCGGGTGGCCAAAGAAGTATTCAAGCAACGAAATATATGAAAATCATCATCGTAGGTGCCTCCGGCACCCTGGGTAAAAGGATCACGGCTTATTTTGAAAAGGACCACGAGGTCGTCAGGGTCGGGTCCAAGAGCGGGGACGTACAGGCGAACATTACCGATTCCGCGTCGATCGAAGCCATGTACAAAAAGGTTGGACCGTTCGATGCGCTGATCTGCGCCGCGGGGGAAGGTCACTTCGGACCGCTCGATGAAATGACCGGCGCACACTTCCGGATCGGGCTCGAAAGCAAGCTCCTGGGTCAGGTCAACCTGGTATTGATCGGCCAGCACTATGTCCGGCCAAAGGGTTCGTTCACACTGACCGGTGGCATCCTGGCCGACGATCCGGTCCCGATGGGCGCCAACCTGAGCGCCGTCAACGGCGGTCTGGAGGCTTTTGCCCGGGCAGCGGCCATAGAACTGGCCAGCGGGGTGCGGGTCAATGTGATTAGTCCCGGCGTCGTGGAAGACTCTCCGGGGTACTTCCCTTACTTTCCGGGACATACGCCGGTGGCGATGGACAGGCTGGTACAGGCATACGCGAAGAGCGTGCTGGGCCGGAGGACCGGGGAGGTGATAAAGGTGTACTAGCGGGTCGCCCGGCGGCCGCGCCCTGCGACCCGCGCGGCGTTTGGTCGCTCGGCCGCAACGCCGTGCGGCGAATCTGTTCTGTTAATTTTTGCGAACTCTGCATCTGTTTTGCTTGCGATTTGTGGCCTAATTTGCACGCAAAATCAGCCGCATGCCTTTCCTGACCCTCCGCGCCGCCCGTATCGCCTACAAAGACATAGGCGGCGGTGACCCCATCGTTTTTATCCATGGGCACCCCTTCGACCATAGGATGTGGGACGCCCAGGCGCCGTTGGCGGAACGCTACCGGCTGATCCTGCCCGACCTGCGGGGCTACGGTCAGTCGGGGGGTGAGGGATACCGGACCATGCTGGACGAAATGGCGCTGGACATCGCGTACCTCCTGGATGCGCTGGCCGTCGACAAGGCGGTCGTTTGCGGTTTGTCGATGGGGGGGCAGGTCGCCCTGGACTTCTACCGGTTGTTCCCCGCGCGCGTACGGGCGCTTGTCATTGCCGACTCGGACGCGCGCGGCGAGACGCCCGAAACCTACCAGCGGCGGATGGACCTGATCGCCCTCATCGGGCGCATCGGGATGCGTCAATACACCGAGGAGCACATACACGAGTACATTGCGCCCGCCTCGATTAAGAACAGGGTGGTATACGACCCGCTCTTTGCCATGATGGCGGGCACCCGCGCGGAGGCCGCCATCGCCGCCCACCGCGGCCGGGCGGAGCGCAGGGACCACACGGCGGCGCTGGCGTCGATCGCCGTGCCCACGCTCCTCGTCGTCGGAGCGGAAGACCATTTTACGCCCCCGGCGGTCATGGAAGCCATGCGGGCACGCATCCCCGGCGCACGGCTGGTCACCATTCCCGGGGCGGGCCACCTGCCTAATATGGAGACACCGGTGACGTTCAACGAGGCGCTGGAGACGTTCCTGGGGCAACTCGGGCGATAGATACGCGCGGCGCCGACGGCGGGCGGCCTCGCCGGCGAAAAGCCGTCACTCACCGATCCTACCCGTTTATCCGCCTAATAGACATTGTCCCGGGTACGACGCGCCGCTACTTTTGCCCGTACAATCGAGCTATTATGAGACACTACCATTCTTCTTCGAAAGTCCTGGTCATAGGTGGCGGCATCGGCGGCCTCGCGCTGGCGCTTTCGCTAAAAAAAGCGGGCATCCCCTGCGCGGTATACGAGGCCCGGGAATACAAACAAGGCAGCGGCGCCGGTTTTAACATCGCGCCCAATGGCATGCAGATATTGGGTACGCTGGGTCTGGCCGACCGTGTCATCGCCCGCGGCTCGGTGGTCAACGACCATTGGTTCCGCAGCGTCAAGGGAAAGGTTATCGCCCATATGCGCAACGGCAAACCCAACCGGTACCAGCAACCGGGTGTGAGCCTTACCAGGGCCGCCGTTTATGAAGTCCTGACGGACGAGATCCGCGAAAAGGGCGTTGAGATACACTATGGCAAAAAATTGAGCGGCCTCACCGACGAAGGGTTGCAGATCGTGGCGCACTTCAGCGACGGCTCGAGCGCCGCGGGCGCGGTATTGATCGGAGCCGACGGCATCCATTCCCGTACGAGGGCGCTTGTCTTCCCGGACACGCCCCAACCGGCATTCTCCGGCTTCATAGGCGTGGGTGGTTTTGTCCCGACGGACGCGGTGCCGGCGGTGACGAGCGTCGAGCAGCACAGCCTTACCTATATACCCGGCTCCGCCGGTTTCTTTGGCTACACGGGTGCGGGAGATGGACAAATGATGTGGTGGAGCACCATCGAGGCGGACCGTCCGCTGGGAGACGCGGCGGTCGGGGAATTGCCGGCCGAAGCGGTTTGCCCGGATATGTTGGAGCGCTTTGCCGGCTATCCCTCCCCCGTAAGCGACCTCATCCGGGAGACCGGGCGCGCCTTCCGTCTGAATGACCTTAGCCTGGACCGTTTGCCCAGCTGGCACTCCGGAAAGGTCCTCCTGATCGGGGACGCCGCCCACGCGGTCCCTTCCAGCTCGGGTCAGGGCGCATCGCTGGCGCTCGAGGACGCTCTTTACCTGGCGCGGCTTTTCCGCGATTGTCAGGAAAGCTACTCGGGCGTTTTCGACCAGTTCGAACGGGCCCGCCGTCCCCGGGTGGACAAGATCATAGCCCAGGGCCGCCGCAAGCGCGACCGCAAAAAGGCCGTCAGCCCGCTCCAGGAGCGTTTGGGGGAATGGATGATGAAGGTTTTTATCGGCATTTTCGGGGAAAGCGCCCTGGACCAGAATTATCGGTATACCGTGGATTTCTGAGATACCGTTACATTTGTGCATTATTCACTTAACTGCGCTCAAATGAAAATTCCTATTCGTTGCTTCCTCCTTGGTGGCATTCTATTGACCGGTTATATTTCCAATGCACAAAATTTTTCCCTTGGCGCCCGCGGCGGTCTCAGTATCCCGAACCTGTCTGCCGGAGGCAGCGCCGAAACACCGCTCAACAGCGGGTACTCCTCCCGGCTGGGACCCGACTTCGGGGTTTTCGGCGAGTACAAGGTTTCAAAATTGTTTTCCCTGGAGGTAATGATCGAGTATTCGTCCCAGGGCGGCAAGAAGAACGGGTACCAGGCCCTGACGACACCCGCCGAGTATTACCAGCAGAATCCGCAGCTCCCCCCGTATCTCTATGCGACGTACAATAGCGAAGCCAAGCTGAACTACCTGATGGTCCCCATCCTGGCCAAGTTCGGCTGGAACTTCGGCAAGACCTCACCCTGGCGCGTATACGTCGACGCCGGCCCCTTTGCAGGCTTCAATGTTTCCGCGAAACAGGTGACCAGCGGCAACAGCAACGTCTATCTCGACCCCGAAATGCAGCAACAGATCTCCCCCGGTCCGCAATCGTTCGACGGCACCACAGACATCAAGGACCAGATCCACACCTTCAACTTCGGGATCGAGGGGAACGTCGGGTTGAGCTATGCTTTTGGCACGAACGACATCTTTGTCGAGGGTGGCGGCAATTACGGCTTCCTCAATATCCAGAAGGGCTCCGCCAACGGGAAGAATAATACGGGCGCGGCCACGGCGATGATCGGGTACGCGTATTGGTTTGGTAAAAAATAGACACGGCCGCGTCGACGATGGCGTCGCGTTGCGGCCTTGACATAAAAAGGGCTTCCTCTACACGGGAAGCCCTTTTACTTTAGGTGTTTTAAGGTCCGATCTAGGAGTTAGGCTGTACCTGAGGCTGAGCCTGAGGTTGTGCCTGGACAGGGGCCTGGGCACCGGGGGCGGGTGTCTTCCAGTAGTTGCGAACCGTGTTAGCAACGGCATCGTCCCGCTGGTGCTTCAGGTCACGGATCTGCTGTCTCCTTTCTTTACCGGACAAGGTATTGTCAGCCTTTACCGAAGCGATCCGGTCGGCGTAATCCGCTTTGATATCGGAAACCTGCATTTCGAGCTTGGTCGGGACGCGCCCGTAGGGGTAACCATAGGGATAGTTCCAGTAAGGATAGCCATAGCCCCAATACATACCGGGGTAAAAGCCAAATCCGACGGCCGGCGCATAGCCTCTTACGACGTAACCACCTCTATACCCGCCATACCCGCCGCCCACATGAACGTGCTGGGCGGAAGCCACCGATACCATTCCAGCTGCGAGTAGAATCATCATGAGCTTCTTCATAACCGTACATTTTAATTATACCTCTTAGAACGCTGCCGGAGGCAAAAGCAACATCCCGCGTGCGGTTATAACATATTTATAACAGGCTGGTAAGCGATTTTATCGCGTCGTTCGTCGGTTACTCCCCCTGCCCTGGGAAGGAGCCCCTAGTTTTAACAAAACAAACACACCCAATGAGGAAAATACCGCACTTCGTTATCGCTCTGATGTTTCTCCTTTCCGCCGCTTCCGTGAAGGCCCAGGACACCTACAAAAGTGCCTTGGGTCTCCGGATCGGCGACGGTTATTATGACCTGGTTTCGGCGTCGTTCAAGACCTTCCTGGGAGAAAGCCCCGGGGCGCTGGAGCTCAATGTAGGGTTTCGCGACTACGGCGTCATCGGCTACAATTGGTTCAACGTGTCGGCCTCACTGAGCTATCAGTACCACTTCGACATCAAACCGGTACCGGGTCTCCGTTGGTTCGTGGGCGCGGGCGTAACCGCTTTCAACACGTTTTCGAGCTACTCCGACTACAGGGGTTTTGGGCTGGGGGTGTTTCCTACCGGGGGCGTCGACTACAAGTTCTCGAAGATCCCGTTGGACGTATCCGCCGACATCCGGCCGACCGTCGGCATTATCAAACCCTATGATTATTACGACGATTTTTATGTGGGGAACTTTGGCATGGCGGCCCGGTATACATTCCGGTAAATTGTCTACATTCAGGGTAAACCCCTATCATGACCACCCGTCGTTCTTTCCTGCACCAGATCACTGGTTCGGTGCTGGCGCTTTCCGTGCTGCCCCGTATGGGGTGGGCGGAGGAATTGTCTCCCGATCCTAAAACCCCCGACGGACCCGTCCTCCGCGTCGCCATCATGGGTCTTGGCAGCTACGGCACCCGGGTAGCCGAGGCCATGCGCGGTTGTACGCGCGCCAAGCTGGTCGGTGTCATCAGCGGCACACCCGCCAAGATCAGGCAATGGCAGACGACCTATGGCATTCCCGAAAAAAATTGCTACAACTACGAGACGTACGACGCGATCAAGGACAACCCGGACATCGACGCGGTGTACGTGATCACGCCCAACGCACTCCACCACGACGCGGTGCTCCGCGTGGCAAAAGCCGGCAAGCACGTCATATGTGAAAAACCGATGGCGGTAAACGCCCGCCAGGGCCAATCGATGGTGGACGCCTGCAAAGCGGCCGGTGTGCGGCTGCTCGTGGGTTATCGTATGCATTTCGAACCCCACACGCTCGAGGTGATCCGAATGCGGAAGGAGGGGGCGTTTGGAAGCATCCGTTTTTTCCAGGGCCTCAGCGGGTTCATCATAGGAGACCCCACGCAATGGCGGTTAAACCCCCAGCTATCCGGGGGCGGCGCGATGATGGACATCGGTATTTATTCGATCAACGGCTCCCGGTACATGATCGGGGAAGAGCCCGTCTGGGTGACCGCCCAGGAAACCAAAACGGACCCCGTCAAATTCAAGGAGGGCATAGACGAAACCATTCAATTCCAGCTGGGATTTCCCGGTGGTGCGGTAGCGTCTTGCCTGTCCACGTATAATTTGAACAACCTGGACCGCTTTTTCCTGGATGGGGAAAAGGGTTTTGCGGAGCTGTTCCCGGCCACGGGTTACGGGCCGATCCAGGGAAGGACGAACCAAGGGGAGCTGCAGGCGCCCGTCGTGACGCACCAGACCGTGCAAATGGATGAGATGGCGCAGATACTCCTGGAGGGGAAGCAACCCGTCGTACCGGTCGACGGGCAGGAAGCGGTCAGGGACCTCGCCATCATCGACGCGATCTACCATGCGGCGCGGACGGGGCAAAAGGTGCGGCTTGGCGCTCCTGGACAAGTATGATAAATATTCCCGTGCGCTATAGTAATCCGGCCACTTAAGAAATCCACCGTCGGGCCCCTTACGTATGCATCCTTCAGGTACATTTACGCGCTTGCCACCACACCGGCAAGTTGTCTATGGCGCAGGACTGGATGGCAACGAGAGGCTCTTCCGTATGTATAAGTACGTAAGAAAAATACGTAGATAAAAAATACGATGGACTGGCGTACAACGATTTTTGGAGTAACACGTTCCTAGAAGAACAGCAGCTGTTTATGTCGGAAAAACAAGATCCCCCGATGGCCGAAGGGCCGATTCCCGGAAACCCCGCCGCCAGTCTCGAAGAGCGGCTGAAGGACCCTGCCTTTATCCAGGAACAGATGGAGGCCTACGAACGGGCCTCGATCGAAACCAAGGAGGCCTATGAAGAACTCCTAAGGCGTATCCAGTTGTCCCCAACCCGAAGGATCAATCCCGTCTATTATTATATATCGGGCGCCGCGGCCGCGGTCCTGTTGGCGGTTGCGGGCTATTTTATGCTCCAGCCCAAACCCGTACATGCTCCCGTTGACACATTGGCGGCTGCGGTGCCTCCCGCCCGGTATGGGGCCACGCTCCAATTGTCGGACGGTCGCTCGCTGCCGCTTGATGCCGGCGCCAGGGGCGTGGTGGCTACGGAGGCCGGCAATTCCATCGGTGTAACGCCGGACGGCACTCTCACGTATGTTGCTGCCAAAGGAGCCTCGACGCTCACCAATACCCTCACCACGACCAAGGGACAACGTTTTCATGTGGTCCTCCCCGACGGTTCCCAGGTGTGGCTGAATGCCGGCAGCCGGCTGAGCTATTTCTCCCGGATGGGGGAAAGTGATGCCATACGGAAGGTCCAGCTGGACGGTGAAGGATACTTCGAGGTCGCCCACGACAAAAACCTGCCCTTCCACGTGGTGGCCAGGGGCACCGAAACCGTCGTTCTGGGCACCGTTTTCGACGTCAAAGCCTACTCCGACGAGGCCAAAGTCACCGTCGGCCTCGTTAACGGCGCCGTCCAGGTCGAAGCCCAAGGCAAAACCCTGGCGCTTACACCGGGCCAGGTCGTGGTATCCCTTCCCGGCCGCTTTTCCCAAATTTCCGACCCTGACGTGGAAAAGGCGGTTGCATGGAAGCAAGGATATTTTTATATTAACGGCACCCTGGATGAGATCGCCCGGGAAATCGGCCGGTGGTATAACGTGGACATTGCCCTAAAACCGGGCGCGGTTTTCTCTGACACCATGTTGGTCAACGCCTCCCGTGAGATCTCCCTGGACAGCTTACTGCACCGCCTCGAAATCATCAAGGCCGGTCATTTAACGCTGGACGGCCGGACGGTCACCGTCGCACCCTAAGCAAGGGGGCGAGGGTTCTCCTTCGCCGGGGTTGACATTATGGGCTATGAAACTGTTGCAAGCATTCCTTCTTTTATGCTGCTTAGTGATGTCGGGCAAGGGATACACCCAGTCGATCAGTCTGTCTTTTTTCCATACCCCTCTAAAACAGGTGCTAAAGGAGGTTGAAAAGAAAACAGGTTATCACTTCAGCTATGTTTCCCGCTACGTGGCGGCGGCTCATCCCGTGACCTTCACGATCAGGGACGCCACGATCGACGAGGTCCTGCAATGCTGTTTCAAGGACCAGCCACTGACCTACAAGGTGGCCGTCGAAGACAAGACCGTCCTCATCATCCCGGTTCCCCTCACCGTTTCCCCGCCCGATCTGAGCGATGGCCCGCGGGTCATCAGCGGCAGGGTCATGGACGAAAAGGGAGATCCCTTTGAAGGCGTGTCGATTTCCCTTTACGGCTCGGCGGGGGCAACCGCCACCGACGCCGACGGCCGGTTCTCCCTCCCCGCCGTTCCCGGCGACGCCGTCCTTCTGGTCACCCACGTTGGCTACGGCCGCCAGCTGGTCAAAACCAAAGGCATCGCCACCGTCGTCCTCACCATGAAGCCGGTCATGCAGTCGATGAGCAACGTGTCCGTCGAGCTGTCCACCGGCTACCAGACCCTGGCGCAGGAACGACAGACCGGCAGCTTCGACTTCATCAACCATGAGCTCATCGACCGCTCCGTCACCACCAACATCCTGGATCGCATCGAAAACCTCACGCCCGGCCTGCTCGTCAACCACGGCGACGCCGCCGCCGACGACGCCATGCTGATCCGCGGCCGCGGCACCCTCTTCGCCAACGCCGCCCCACTGGTCGTCGTCGACAACTTCCCCTACGACGGTAGCCTGTCCAACATAAACCCCAACGACGTCGAAAGCATCACCATCCTCAAAGACGCCGCCTCCGCCTCCATATGGGGCGCCCGCGCCGGCAACGGGGTGATCGTGATCACCACTAAAAGCGGGAAGACGTCGCGGCCGCTCGTTTCCGTGAACTCTTCCGTTACGGTCCAGGGGAGGCCGGGGTTGTTTAATTTGGATTGGATTTCGAGCGCGGACGCGGTCAACCTCGAGCAGCAGTTGTATTGGCAGGGGTATTACAATTCCGGGGCGCCAACCTACTATCCATTGCCTCAGGCTGCATATATTCTCGACCAATTAAAATCAGGCGCCATTAGTGCGGCGGATACTAATGCGATTTTTAATTCGATGCGTTCACACGATGTGCGTAACGACGAGAAGAAATATTTCTACCAGACGAGCGTTAACCAGCAGCATTCTGTTAACGTGAGTGGCAATACAGAGAATATCAATTATTATTTATCGGCTGGATGGGATCATGACGTGCCTAACGTAGTTACAGACAAGGATGATCGTGTAACCCTCCGTTCCAAGAATACTTTTAAGATCTCCCCAAAATTAAAGGTCGACGCTGTAGTCAATTATGTCGAAAATATAAATCAGAAAGGCAATAATCCCAATCAAAGTTTTCCAAGCAGGAGTCGCCAGGCGATGCCAACATATACTCATCTTGTGGATACGAAGGGCAACCCACTTCCAGTATACCTTGATTATTCCCAACAATTCATACAAACGGCGGAGGCCTCGGGCTTGCTCCCGTGGGAATATGAACCGGTGGCAGATTTGTATAATGTAAAAAACACAACGACAACCCGTGACTATTTGTTAGACGGAGCGATTCAGTATAAGTTTTCCAAGTCGCTGAATGTGGAATTGAGGTATCAATTTGAAAACCAATTGATGGATCAAAACATTTACTCGAACGACTCCTCTTACACTGTCCGAAACCTCATAAACCTATTCACGCAGTTAGGCTCAAACAACACGCTCGTTTACCCGATCCCCATTGGCGGTATCCTTGACCTAAGTAGCCAGGCATTGACCAGCCAACAAGGCAGAGCTCAAATCAATTACAACAACACCTGGAAAGTACACCACTTAGACTTCCTTGCGGGATGGGAGATCAGGCGTGTTGTCACTTCCGGTAATGCTCATCGAAACTACGGGTACGATCCGAATTCCGAGTCATATGTTAGCAACATGGATTTCAACACGTCATACAAACAATTTGGATTAAACACTTACGCCACGATACAAAACCCAGTTGGTGTTTCACAGACTGAGGACGATTTTCTGTCTTACTACGCTAACGCTTCTTATACCTATAGCAATCGACTTACCTTTTCTGCTGGCGCCCGAAAGGACGAGGCAAACCTATTTGGGGTTAATACCAATGAAAAGGGCACACCCCTTTGGTCAGCCGGAGCCGGTTGGTTCGTTAGCCGGGAGCCGTTTTACCGTGCCGGTTGGCTTCCGTTTCTAAAGTTAAGGGCGTCATATGGTTACAATGGCAACATAAGCAGGTTGGCTTCTGCCTTAACGACTATTACTAACTTTCCTTCGTTGACCAACCCGATCACCAGGGGTTCGATCAACAATCCCCCCAATGAAAAGCTCCGTTGGGAACGCATTGGCACCATGAATATCGGTATTGATTTTTCGACCAGGAACCGAACAATTGACGGTAGCATCGAATGGTATGTAAAACATGACAACGACCTTATGGCCCAGGCTCCGGTCGATCCGACCCTCGGTGTATCCACATTTTACGGTAATGTAGCCTCGATGAAGGGCAAAGGCATTGATCTTCGACTAACATCACGTAATTTGACTGACGGGATCAAATGGTATTCTACATTGGTCTTCAGTTATTCTACCACCCATGTTACGAAGTTCGACATGCCGGCACCGGCGGTGGGGATCAATTATGTGAACGAGGCGTCTACCAACATTAACCCAGTATTGGGGAAACCCGTCTTTGCCTACTTCAGCTATCGCTGGAAAGGACTGGATTCTGTCGGCAATCCCCAAGGTTACATTGCAGCACACACTTCTGAGGACTATGCGACAATAACGTCGCAAACGGCGCTGAGCGATATGGTGTACAATGGATCGGCCGAACCGGTATTTTTCGGCTCATTAAGGAATGATGTCAGTTATAAGGGCGTGTCTTTATCCGTGAATGTTAGTTACAAGTTCGACTATTATTTTAGGCGCACCTCGATTAACTATGTAAATCTATATCAAACTAATTTGGGAAGTTCGGACTATAGCCTCCGCTGGCAGAAGCCAGGGGATGAAAAGCGGACATATGTGCCTTCCGCGTCGGCGCCGCAATACCAGGGAAACCGGGATGTATTTTATGCATTTTCCAGTGTCTTGGTAAACAGGGCGGATAATATACGACTTGAAGATATTCGATTAAGCTATGATTTGGGGAAAAGCCAATGGCGGCGGTTGCCCTTCGAGCATCTTCAATTTTATGTCTATGCCTCCAATCTGGGTATTATCTGGCGAGCGAACAAATATAATATAGACCCTTACTACAACAATAATACGCTGACTGCGGCATCTCTATCAATTGGGACATCATTCAATTTTTAGCATGATTGTAAAGCAGATGATTAGAAACTTGGGCACCGCGGTCCTACTTTCCGCATGGCTAGCAGGCTGCAGCAAATCGGATTTTCTTTCTCAGAAACCCGATCAATCCCTCGTAGTGCCCACGACACTCCAGGACTTTCAAGCGATTTTAGACAACGACAATGCGATGAATGGCGAATTGAATCAGGGGGTGGCGCCAAGCTTGGGAGAAATAGCTACGACAGACTATTATATCTCAGATTCTAATTATTACAAGCAGTTTAATGAGCAAGAGGAGCTGGAATATATTTGGGCCGTGAATCCATATCCCGGTGCTGACATCGCCGACTGGGACAAGCCATATACCGCTATACTTTATGCCAACGAAGTCATAACCGGAATCAGTGGTATGAACGTACCCGCCGCGCAACAGACGGAATGGAACAATTTAATGGGCAGTGCGCATTTTTACCGGGCATTTTTCTTTTACAACCTTGCGCAAATTTTTTCGCCCCCTTATCAGGATTCGGTGCTTGACAAGACATATGGTATACCACTCCGCATGTCAGCCGACATCAACGAATCATTGCACCGATCGACAGTTGCCGATACATATAAACAAATCATTCAAGACCTGGAACAATACTTGAGCTTGCTTCCAGTTCAGGCCAGTTATCCGACGCGCCCTTGCCGGCCCGCCGCATATGCCCTGCTTGCTCGGGTGTTTATGTCTATGAGAAAATATGACTCTGCCTACACGTATGCAGAAGCCTCGCTTGGTGAGAATAGCACCTTAATGGATTTCTACACATTGGACTCGGCAAATCAAACCGTTCAGCGCTCAAACCCGGAAAATTTGTTCGATTGTTTATTGCTCCGTTCAGGTCCAACTTTATTCGGTTTTGTAGATTCAAGTCTATTCAGAAGTTATGATACCGCCAATGGTGATTTGCGACCGAAGATTTTTTATGGCGGGAATCCCGGCTATCTCCAAAAGAGTTATGACGGCTCTTTTAATCCATATGGAGGTATTGCCACTGACGAAGTCTATCTGATGCATGCAGAATGTGCGGCAAGAAATAACGACACGGGCACCGCCATGAATGACTTGCGCACGCTGTTGTCTAAGCGTTACAGGTATCACAAATATATTTCCCCGGTGGTGACGTCTGTCAAGGATGTCCTGGCTTTGGCGCTTTCCGAGAGGAGGAAGGAACTGGTTATGAGGGGCATCCGATGGATGGACCTTAGGCGGCTAAATTTTGAGCCGACATTCGAAGTGACCTTACATCGCACGTGCGAAGGTTTTCCTTATACGTTATTACCCAACAGCAATAGATATACTTACCCGATACCGGACAATGTCATGTCCGCGAATCCTACATGGATTCAAAATCCCCAATGATTGGGCGGGTGCCGCTCCCTTGGCGGGGAGCGGCACCAACAAATATTAATCACCTACATATTCTTCTGTTCCGCTTACCATAGTGCCGGTTGCAGAATAAGAATTATCGGGGTTTTGCACGTAGGTGGCGTATCCTGCAGAGCAGGGCGTGGCCCGACCTGGGCAGCTAAAAGGGTTCTCAGTCTGCGGAAGCGTGGAAATGCTTTGCGGTTGACCTAGATTGTTAAGCGGGAAATAGTAAACATTGTTTAAATCCTTCTTCGGCGCAGTAAACGCCGATCCTGCGACGGCCAATGCCACGGCTAAAATGCCAAAGCCAATTTTTTTCATGCTTGAAATAATTTTACGGTTGGATTTTGATTTTGTTGCCTACTCGATTCTACAGGTTTTCGGCTACTCCTGTTGTTTATGATAGACGCGCCGCCCGCTAGCGACAGCGCGAGGAAGCCTAGATTGAATACGATGTGCTGCTTCCAGGACATGTACTGGATAACGCCGCCGCACGAACACGGGAGGTGTTTATGTGACATTATTGAAGCTGAGAGGTAAACGGTGAAGGAGACCAGCAGGATGGCGGAGCCGGCGAAGCCCCACAGCCGGGTGGCAGGAAAAAGGAGCAGGGCTGAGATTATCAGTTCAGCGCTGATAACGCTGATGGCGGTTAATAAGGGGAAGTGTTTTACAAGGGGATAGAGATACAGTTGGCCATGGAATTTTTCGAACCCGAAAAGCTTGCTGGACGCGGCATACACGAAAAGCAGGATAAGGAGGAACGAACAGACCTCGACAAGGACGCCTTTTTTCATCGGACTTGGTTTTTGGTTTCAGAGTAGCGGCCCTGGATGCAAATGACCCCAGGGGTAGCTGTTAGGTTATAATCGATATTACGATTTTAAAAAATCGGAATATCAACCTCAACCAATTTCCGGTCGATGAACTTTTCCACAGGACGCAGCAAAAAGTTGTGCGAAGGTGGTGTATGTTTTATGGATGATTGGCGCGCGTCTTGATGGAGTAAAACTGCGTCTACTAGTGACCGAAAGTGCGCACACGGACGTTCGTACCACCGCCAGTCTTCAGCCCCGATTTGTTCAGACTATATGTAAAGGAAAGGAGGATATAGCGTTGCAGGACGTTGTATCGTTCGTCCTGAATGGCCGTCTGGTCTACATTTCGGGTGATGCCGGTGTTCCGGCCGAGGGCGTCCATGAGGCTGAGCCGCAGCTCCCCGCGGTCATTCTTGAATACGTATTTTGATACGGAGCTATTCCACAGCGGTATGTTGATGTTGTAACTTCCAATGCGGCCGGTGTTCACAATGTAATTGAAATTGTTGTGGAGGGATATACCCAGGGGCAGGTCGTCGATCAGATCGACTCCATAATTCTGACGTATGTAATCCGTGTTGAGGGCGGGCTCCAGGGAATATTGGGCTATGTTTAGTGAAACGTTAGCACTTAAGGTTACACTGTTTCGCTTGTTGGGGTTGAAGCTGTAGGACAGGTTCGGGCCCAGGTTCAGGCTGGTGATCCTATTGCGGTTGCCGTTTATATACGACAGACCCTGGCTGTAGGTCAGGCCGCTGCCCGCGTCTACCTGTGATAGTAGTTTGCGCAACGGCCACCCATAGTCGACGTCTGCCGTCAGGGCCGTTGAGCCGGGGGCATTTACCGGCCGGCTGATGCGGGTACCGTATGGGGTGACCGAGTCGCTCTGCACCATGGCGTTCAGGGTTTCGGAGAACGTCAAGAAGGCGAACAGGTTCCGCCTCTGGGCGGGACTCGCGGAGACCATGTTGAGGCTGACGCTATGCGTGTACGACCGTTTCAAGGACGGGTTTCCGGTGGTCACCGCCAGGGGATCGGTCAGGTCGGGTACGGGCTGGAGCTGGGCAATGGTGGGTTGAGTGGTATAGGTGTTGTACTCCAGCCGGAGGTTCCTGGTTTGGGTGAACTGGTATTGAAACAGGCCACTGGGCAGCAGGTCGGTAAAGGATTGCCGGATATCCCGTCCGCTGGTGTTGTCCAGGGCGTTAAGCCCGGCGGTTTGGAGGGTGGCGCCCAGGGTGAAGCTGGCGTGCCGGCGATTGCCCCTGAAGTTCAGGGTCCCGCCGGAATAGGTATAGCGACTGGTGAAGTCGTTGCTGAGCAGGGAGTCGAAAACGACGTCATTATTATATGTCTGTTTGACGCTGTGGCCGACATTGGTGTTGACAAATCCACTCAGGCTCGCGAGCGATCGTTTGCCTACCGGTTCCGTATAGGTGACATTGCCTCCTATACTATAGGTATGTGCGTTCCGGCTGGTCGCCTGATCGATGGCGGAGTCCAGTGGCGGTTGACCGGATGTGTATAACGTATCGCCGGAGAGTTGTTTGCCTGAAAGGGTGCTGTGGTTGTAAGCAAGGTCGATGTTCGCGGAAAAAGTGCGTCCCTTTTTGCGCAACCGTTTGCGCAGCAGCAGGGTCCCTTCCGCGTCAAAGGCGTCGCTGTTTGGACTCGTGTGGTTGTAGCCGTTATTGAGCGGCTGGCCGTCCATGTCGAGGCTGTTGTAGCGTTCGTTCTGGTCCTTGTGGTTGTCCTGCCAGGTGAGCACCGGCGTGAACCGTAACGAGAATGAGCTATCGACCTGCTGGTCGAGGGCCAGGTTGAACCGGTGTTGGGTGACGTCGTTGATGGTGTGGGTGGTGTCGACGGTATTGTATTCATTCCCCGGAAACAGATTTTGGCTGTAGGTCGCCTGATCGGTGGCCAAGCGGACATGGCTAGCGGCGTAGCTGGTACTGACCGACGTCTTCCCCCCGTTCCAGGTATTATTGTAGTTCACGCCGCCCGCCAAAGTAGCAGCGACGCCCTGTTGGCTCTGGCCGAGACCCGTCACGGGCAGACCGCTCCCGCTGTTCCCGCCCGTGCCGGTGGATATCTGGATGGCGCCCCCGCCGTTACGCAATCCCCTGGAAAGCTGGCCTGTGAAGTTGAGCACGTCCATCAGCGAAAACCCCTGCCGGTTCGTATTGTTGCCCATGCCAAGGAACGAGAGTTGTTTGTCCCCGCTGAACCGGTTGACGTTCGCCTGGGCGTCGTACCGTCCCTGGTCCCCCGCCCCGCCGGTGATCTTTCCAAAGAGGGCGTTGTTGCGGTCTTTTTTCAATTTCAGGTTGATGGTTTTTTCGCTGTTGCCGTCGTCGATTCCGGTGAAGGAAGCCTGGTCGCTCTTCCGGTCGAATACCTGGACCTTGTCTACGGCGTCGGCGCTGAGGTTCTTGGTCGCCATTTTTATGTCCCCTGTAAAGAATTCCTTTCCGTTGACCAGGACGCGCCGGACGGTTTGGCCGTTCACCTTGACGGTCCCGTCGCTTTCGACGGTGACCCCGGGCATTTTCCGGAGCAGGTCCTCCACCACGGCGTTGGGTTGGGTCTTGAAGTTCTCGGTGTTGAACTCGAGGGTGTCATTGTTGATCTCTACCGGGGGACGGGGGGCATTGATGGTGATGTCGCGGAGATGGCTGAGGC
Organism: Dinghuibacter sp.; assembly: GCF_035492835.1. Taxonomy (NCBI): domain Bacteria; kingdom Pseudomonadati; phylum Bacteroidota; class Chitinophagia; order Chitinophagales; family Chitinophagaceae; genus Dinghuibacter; species Dinghuibacter sp. Next base: position 12,815 of record NZ_DATJIY010000145.1, on the reverse strand, counting down.
TCGTCAGGCAAAGGGTTTGTTCACCGGAGGACAGGCGCTTCCACAGGGGCGCGTAACCGGCATAGGAAGCCGAAAGCAGAAAGGGCCCGCGACCGATGGCGGTCAAGTTAAACCGACCGGTGGAGTCCGCGACGGCGAAGGTGACCAGCGTGGAGTCTACGGCTGAGACGAGGGAGACGGTGGCAAAGGGAAGACCGTGCCGGTCAAGCGTGTCGACGACGCGACCGGAGACGTGTTGGGCAGCGGCGGTCAGAGGAAGCAGACCCGCCAGCAGTAGCATCTTGCGCATGAGCCAAATGTACCCCCGCCCCCGCGCGACCCGTGTTTACCAAGGTAGATGAAAGGTTAATGAAGGTTAATATCGCGGGAGGACGAAGCGATAACCCACGCCTTTGATGGTCAGGATTTCGACGGCGTCGTCGTCCTTGATATAGCTCCGGAGCTTGGTGATATATACGTCCAGGTTGCGGCTGTTCAGGAAGGAGTCGTTGCCCCAGATGGCCCGCAGGATGTCTTCCCTGTCGATGACCTGGCCGCGGTGGTTCCAGAGGTACTTGAGCAGCTCGCTTTCGCGGAAGGAGAGCTTACGCGCGGAACCCGCGGAATCCCCGGGCCCTCCGGGCAACAGCTCCTGCCTATGCGTATCGAATACATACCGCCCTATTGGCAGGCTTTCGGGGGTGGAGGGCGCCGGCCGGCCGCGGAGCGCGTTTTCGATCCGGACGATCAGCTCCTCCATGCTAAAGGGCTTCCGGATATAGTCGTTGCCCCCCTTCCTGAAACCGGTTACGAGGTCTTCGGTCTGGGTTTTGGCCGTAAGGAAAATGATGGGCACATCCCGGTTGAGCGCACGGATGGCCTCGGCCGCCTCGAAACCGCTCAGCCGGGGCATCATCACGTCCAGGACGCAGACGTCCGGCCGGGTCCGCTGAAAAACCAGGGGCACCGCCGCGCCATCTGTCTCCATGATGACGTCGAAACCCTTTTCTTCGAGGGTTTCCTTGACGATCTTCCCCAAAAAGGGCTCGTCCTCGGCGTATAGGATTTTTATACGCGTCATGCGGCTGGTAGTTGTAGGGTGAAGGTGCTGCCCTTGCCCGGCTCGCTTTCCACGGCGATGGACCCGCCATGGCGCTGCACGATCTGGCGGACATAGCTCAACCCGAGTCCATAACCCTTGACGTCGTGGTGATCCCCGCTGGGCACGCGGAAGAACTTCTCGAATATCTTTTCCTTATAGGCCTTGGGGATGCCCCGGCCATAATCCGTCACCGAAACGATCGCCTTGTCGCCGGCGCGCTCCAGCCGGACTTCGATGGTCCGGCCCCCATATTTTAGCGCGTTGTCGAGCAGGTTGATTAGGACGCTGGTCAGGTGGAAGGGATCGGCATTCACCCGGAGGTCCACGGCTTCCTGGTGCAGCCGGAGGGTGGCGCCGGCCTTTTCGGCCTGAAGCCGGAAACCGTTGATTACGGCGGGCGTCAGGCGTCCCAAGTCTACCGGCTCGAAGGCCAGGTCCACGTCCCGGTTCTCCAGGATCGAAAGCCGTAGCACCTTATCGACCAGCAACGACAGGCGCCTCAATTCCTGGACCGAGATGTCCAGGTACTCCCTGGTGCGCTCGGGGTCTTCGAGGGCGTTGAAGGCCAGCAGGGCCTCTACCGCCACGTTCACGGTGGCGATGGGTGTTTTCAATTCATGGGTTATGTTGCTGATGAACTCGTTTTTGAGAACGGACAAACGTCGTTGCTCGACCATGTTCCGGTAGATGAACACGAACGTGAGGATGGTGATTCCCAACAGGAGCGCGCTGACGAGTACCGGGATGGCCAGTCGTCCAAAGAGATAGCTGCCCGGGTCCAGGAGGGTGGCCTGGTAGCCGCTTTTCCGCGAAATACCGAGATAAACGGTGTTGGTGGTGAGCAGGCCGGTGGGCCCGGCGGTATCCGCCCTATCCGTCTTCCGGATCGTATAGGCGATACGTATATGGCTTTTGCGGAGTTCATGGTCGTAGGCGGAGTCGAGCTGGCGCAGATCGATGGGTACGCTGGGGAGGCGATGGATCTGGATATTGGGCAACGCTTTCGCCACGGCGACGTGTGCCGCGGCCGGCAATACCGTGTCGATGCCCCAAACCGGCGAATCCCTGCGTATATCCGTCCGGATGGTGATCATCAGCTTTTTGTTGCCGTTGACCTCCCGGAGCAGGGAGTCTTGCATGCGATCCCTTATGCTGTCCAGGATGTTGAACGTAAAAAGGTTGTCGGGTACGTTGGTCCTGAAGAGCATGGTGTCGGCGTGAAACCGCTGCATCTGCAGGTTGTAGAGCGCGTCCCGGAAGGCGACATCGGCGCTGCGTTGTAACCCGTCCCGCTCCTGGTGGTAGAGCCGGCCGATCCAGTATGTCTGGAAGGCCGCGATCAGGAGCGTAGTGCAGACCATCAGCAGGGCCGAGAGCCGGAGTTTGGAAGGAGGGGTCATCCGTAAAGTTCAACGCCAAATATACAAAGCGGCGCCTGCCGGCCGCCGGATTAACCTTAATTAACATTAAAGCAAGCTTGCTTAACGGGCCGCCAGGGTAGCTTTAGCAATATGAAGCATGTACTACTATTAAACATCCTGCTGGCCTGCGGCGCTGCCGCGCTTGCCCAAACCCGTCAGGGCGTCGTCATATTCGAAAGGAAAATGGACGTCTACCGGCACCTGCAAAACGACCAGATGCGGGCCATGGTACCGCAGTTCCAGACGGCGAGGTACGAGCTCGATTTCCGCGACAGTGTTTCGGCGTACAAGGCGGTGCCGAAGGACGAAGCCCCCGATCCTTTTGACGGCGGTGGCGGACACGGGGTCGTCATCCGGTTCAACGGACCGGGAGACGGAGGCGTCCTGTTCCACAACTTCGGGAACAACAGCCTGCTCGAAGAGACAATATTGGATGAGAAGTCTTACGTCATTGCCGACACCATCCACTCCTATGTCTGGAAACTCACCGACGATACAAAGACCATCCTGGGCCACCCCTGTAAAAAGGCTACCGCCACGGGGAAGCGGGGCGTGGTGGTCGAGGCCTGGTATGCGGTCGATATGCCCGTTCCGGCCGGCCCGGATCATTTCTGCGACCTGCCGGGGCTGATCCTGATGATCGACCAGGACAACGGCGCCGTCGTCTATACGGCGGTGGAGTGGCGCCCGGCGCCTTCTGCCAGGGACCTGGCGCCGCCCACCGGGAGCAAGCGTATAACCCGTGCCGACTACAACAAAAAATTGGACGAGGTGTTTGGGCCGGCGGATTCGCTGGGGAGAAGGACGATAACACGGACGATGTAACGGTTAGTCGGTGCGCAGGCTGATGACGGGGTTGGCCGTCGCCGCCCTAAGGACCCGGTAGCCGGTGGTGAGAACAGCGATCAACGCCGTCGATAACAGCGGAGCTACAAACATCCACCATGCCAGCGGTATGTGGTAGGGATAGGTCTCCAGCCAGCGGTGCAGGGCATAGACGGCAATGGGGATGGCGATCAGGGAAGAAAGCGCCACCAGCGACAGGAAGCCCTTCGTCAGCAGTACCACCAAATCCGGCAGTGGCGCGCCCAGGACCTTCCGGATGCCTATCTCCCGGGTGCGCTGCGCGAGCACCAGCGATACGAGGCCATACAGACCCAGACAGGAGATGCCGATCGCCAGCAGGGTGAAGACGTTAAACAACGCCATGGTTTGTTTGTCTTTTTTATACTGGGCGTCGTATTGTTCGTCCAGGAAGCCGTAGTTGATCGGTATATCCGGGAAATAGGTCTTCCAGATCGATTTGATGGCCGGGAGCGAAGCGGCCGTGGCCTTTACCAGGATGTTGGAGGGCGGTGTCGTATTCAACACGATCGCCAGCGGCTGCAGCGCGTTGTGTAGCGAACGGTAGTAAAAATCACCGACGACGCCGACCACGGGTCCTTTGTGGTTGAAACCCTCCAGGGTTTTGCCGATCGGATTCCTCCAACCCATTTTACGAACGAAAGCCTGGTTGACGATAAAGCTTTGGGCGCTGTCGGTATGCATGCCCGCTGAAAAGTTCCGTCCCTGTATCAAAGGGATATGCACCAGCGATATAAAAGTGGTGTCGATAAAAAAATAGTCGCTGACAAACTCTTCCCTTCCCCCGCCGTTCTTTTCCGCAAAGGTTGTCGCCATGGGTTGAACATCTTCCGACCGGAACGTTGCGCCCGCCGATACCCCTGCTATATTGGACTGTACCCGCAACGCTTGCAGGAAGCCGGGTATGGGCTCACTGGGCGCTGAGTCCGGCAGGACGATATTGATGAGCCGTGTCTTGTCAAACCCAAGGTCCTTGTGGGCAAGATAACGGACCTGGCAGAAAATGGCCAGTGCACCGGTGATCAATACCGCGGTGATCGTAAACTGGGCGACCGTGATGATTTTTCGGAGCAACAGCTTGTTTCGTCCCGTCGTTATGCTTCCCTTTAGCACCAGCGCCGGTTTGAACGACGAAAGCACCAGCGCGGGATAGGTACCCGCGAGGAAAACGGTCGCCAGGAAAACACTCGCCGCCAACCAGGGGTTACCCGCCCAATGTAACGGGAGCCGGATGTCCAGCAGCTTGTTCATCAAAGGAAGACCCAGCGCCGCCAGCCCCAGCGCTATCGACCAGGCGAAGGATACCAGCAACAGCGACTCGAACAAAAATTGCCGGACGAGTTGCCCCCGCCCGGCCCCATTGACTTTTCGAATACCCACTTCTTTGGCCCGTTCCGTGGCTTTGGCCGTAGAAAGGTTGATGTAGTTCAGCAAGGCTATGAGCAAAACAAATATGGCGAGCAGCGAAAATATCGTATTGAAGGAGCGGTTGCCTTTGGGAGTATCCCCCATCTTGTCCTCGCTGTAGTGCACGTCCTTGAGCAGCTCCGGCGTGAACCAAAGGTGATAGGCCGTGGCGCCCTGCTTGTCGAACTCGGGCTGCGCCAGGCGTTTGGACATCTGCCGCAGCTTCCGGGTAAAGGCCACCAGGTCAGGGGTATGCCTGAAGAGTACAAAGCTGTAAGACATCGATTCGTCCAGGTCCACCCAGGTGCTGCCTTTGGAAAGGTCCGCCGACATAAGGGCATCGATCGGCAGGTCGGAATTCGCCGGCCGGTCTTCGACGACGCCGGTTATGGCGCGTTGTGATTTGTTAACGGTCAACACCTGGCCAATGACGTTGTCCCTTCCGAAGTATTTGATGGCCATACTGTGGGTGAGCACCAGGCTGTTCGGTTGGGTAAGCGCCGTTACCGCATTGCCTGCGAGGAATTTGAAAGTAAAAACGTTGATAGCGCTCTGGTCCGCGGTGTACCAGTGTGGTTCATTGAAAACGGTCGTGCCCCGTTTCACGATCCCGCCCTCGAACCCAAACCGGGCTACATCCTCTACCTCCGGGAAATCCCGTTTCAATACATCCCCTACTATCATCGGACAGGCGGCGATCTTCATGTCGGATTCGGGGGTGTGCAGCACGACCGTCAACCGGGCGATCCGGTCTGCCTTTTCGTTGTACCGATCGTACGTCAGCTCATAGTGTACATAGAGATAGATCAACAGGCAAACCGCGATCCCGATGGCGAGGCCGAGAATATTAATCGCCGAAAAACTCGCCCGTTTTACGAGGTTACGCCAGGCGACGAGCAGGTGGTTTCGCAGCATTATGAGGGGATTTGCTGCTGAAGATAGTCGGTGACATGAAAAGTTTTTGTTAAACCTCAGTCGGTTCGATACATTCGCATAAATCGCTTGCCATGGCCAACTTCGTCTATATCGCCACCAGCCTCGACGGTTTTATCGCCCGCAAGGACGGGGGGATCGATTGGCTCGACAATATTCCCAATCCCACGGGCAGCGACTATGGCTATTCCGAATTCATCGCCGGGATCGACGCCCACCTGATCGGACGCGGGACGTACGAGGTGGTCCTGGGATTCAGCCCGTGGCCGTATACCAAGCCGGTGTTTGTGCTCAGCCGGACCCTGGAGACGCCGCTGGCCGGCGGCGCCGAGCTGATTAATGCGACACCCCGCGAGGCCCTGGCGGAATTGGAGGCCCGCGGGTTGCGGAACATTTATGTCGACGGAGGATTAACGATCCAATCCTTTTTGAAAGAGGACCTGATCGATGAAATGATCATCACCCGCGTGCCGATCGTTCTGGGTTCCGGGCTACCATTATTCGGGGAATGTAGTGAGCTTTCGTTCCGGCATGAGGAGACGGAGGTGTATGATAATCTTTTGGTGAAAAGCCGGTACACCAGGTTTACAAAGTAAATTTCGCGGTAGCGGTCACATAAAAAAGGCTTGGCCCCGCTACCCCGGGTCCGGACACATTTTGGGGAAGGATGTAGGCGGGGGTGACGATCAGGTTGAATTTCCTATACGCGTATACGACCGGCATGCTGAACTCATAGGCGAGGACGTTGAACTGATCGACGTTCTGGGTCTGCTGGGTCTCCCCCGTGGGAAACAGGAGGAAGTGCTGTTGCTGGTAGAAAGTCTGTATGAAGTGCTGCGTGCCGGCGTAGACATAGGCGGAGGGATCGAGGACCAGGACGTCTTTTTTGTCAAGCAAACGGGTGAACCGGATGATGTGGTCCAACCCCGCCTGGGCGCCCGGATCCGTGGAATTGCTGAACTTGACGTCGGCGCCCAGGGTGATGTCGACGATTTTGTTCAGGTGTGTGATGCTCGCCGCGGCGTCTTGTTTTATCACGGAGGCGACAAGCCCGGTGCCGGACTGGTAGAAGAACTGGGTAACGGAAATGTTACCCGCCCAGGTCTCTTTTTTATTTTCAAAACCATACCCGCCTTCCAGGAGCGTGGCAGCGTACCGGGACTCCGCCGTGTTCCGGATGAATACAAAGGTGGAGTTCAGGTACAGCCCATCCTTGAAGGAAATGCCGATAAAAGGGCAGACGCCGGCGGTCACGAGGCTGTCGGTACGGCCATAGTAATTCATGTCGGAGTTGTAGGTGAACCCGAGGACCAGGTGGGTCTTTTTCCGCGCCACGGTATCTTTGGCGGCCTGGCGCGTCGAGTCCCCGACCTGGGCGATGCATGATCCGGTTATCGCGATAAAGAGGCTGAGGTAGAATAAGCGATGTAACATAGTAACGAGGTTTTAAAAAGGCGGCCGCCTTACAGCGGCCGCGTTAAAACGAGCGTCCTCATAGGTCAAAAACAGGCTTCATAGGTTGCAACGAATCACTGTTTGCCGGCGGTGATACCGACATTGCCACTTACCTTATTGCGAGATGCCGTGAGCGATTGATTAGCGGATGCGGAGGTCTTACCGACGGTCACCGATTGTGCGCCCGAAGTAGACGCGGTCGCGGCGGCCGTATTGCCCGCTATGTGCGCGCCTGCGTTAGCCGTCTTAACGGCGGCCTGCTGCCCCGTGGCGGCGGCCTGTACGCTGGTATGGGCGGCGCTCCTTACGGACGCGCTGGCTGCGGCGGTGGATGCCCTCAGGGCGTTATTGATGCCGGGCGTCGCTACGCTGGCGCTGGAGCTCAGGTGGGCAGCGGCGCCGCCGCCAATGTGGATCTGGGCGTTGGAATGATCGGCAATCAAAAGGGATGTGCCGGCGATCAGGCTGAAAATAAAGGTCTTCATAATGTCCGTTTTTATAGTTTAGTAATGATTACACTACTATATCAACGGACCCGGAATTTTGTTACCCCCCTTTCGCCAGCTTTTCTGCGAGCTTTTTTGCCCGCGCGGCTACGGGGGCGTCGGCGGGGATTTTCCCGAGCCATAGGAGCGCGGTCGCCTTATCATGGGTCTGGGCGTATCCCAGGGCGATATAGAACGCGGCGTCGTATTGCAGGATGGACGTTCCTCCAAATACCTTTTCCAGGTCGGCTCGGGAGGTGGCAAACGCGCCGGTATGCATCTCGGATACGCCGCGGTAAAACAACGCGAGCTGGCTCGCGCTGTCAGCCTGTACGGCTTTATCCAGGATGGGTAGCGCTTTGTCGAATTGGCCGGCGTTAAAATAAACGGCAGCCTGCTGGAGCAGGGTATCGCTGTCGTTGCCCCGTTCGGCCGTCGGGATCATTTGGGTCCGTCCCAGTTCGCCGAGGTCGCCGCTGCGCCACGTGGGCAGGTACACCACCACGGCGATGGCGATGGCCGCGGCCACGGCGGCGCCGATCCAGTATCGCCGGCCGATGTGCGGGCTCAGGCGCGGCGGCGCAAAATATTCCCGATTCATCTCCGTAAGGGTCCTGCGCAGCCCCTCCGCCGCGGGGTCCGGCGCCAGCCGCTGCGTAAGAGTATCCCTCAATTCCCGGTACAAGTCGGTCTCGGCCGCCAGACCGGGGTCCGTCCGGAGGTCCGCTTCGAACTGCTGTCTTTCGGCCCCGGACAGCTCGTTCTCCACATATCGGATGATCGTTTCTTTATCGTGGGTCGCCATAATGTTCCTGTATAAATGATAATAGGGTAGCCATGCATTCCGATTTCTTCTTCCGCAGGTAGCCATAGGTGACGCCCAGGGCAGCCGCGATTTTTTCCTGGTGTTCTCCGCTAAGGCTCAGCGATAGGATTTCACGGCATTTTTCCCCCAACCGTTCGAATTGGACCATAAAAACCCGTACCCGGTCCTCCTGTCGGAGCGCCTCTTCCGCAGTCTTGAATACGTCTTCTCCGTAGTCAAATACATCGTCTGTGGATTTTGTTACCCGGATGTGGGCCCTCTTTTTTTGTTCATTGAGCCATTTCCTCCGGCACACCAGGAGGAGGAAAGGCTCGAAAGGGCAGGTAAGGACAAGTCCTTTATATTTGGTCTGATTATAGATGTCGATCAGGGATTCCTGGAAAATATCCGCCGCGTCGGCTTCGCTGCCTTTGTTTAGGAGAATATGACGCTTGATGCCGGGGGCAAAACGGCGGTATATTTCCTCTATCACCCGGCCGTCGTTGTGTAGTAACCCTTCGAGATAGCGCTGATCTGCGTGCATCCAGGATAGGTTGTTTCCAGCGAATATCGAAAAAACCGGGGAAAGGGGGTAACAAAAGCATGCACCGCCCTATATATAAGTATGTGTAAAGCCCTGGCCTTATTCCTGATGCTGTCCGCGACCGTCGTCTGTAAAGCGCAGGATACCCTACCGCCCACTATCCATACGGAGGAAGTGGGGGATAGCGTGCGTTTTTCGGCGGGTCTGAGGCCGTTGCGCCAACTGGCGGGGGCCCCCGCGGCTTACTATAGCTATTTCTGGGAGCTGGGGGACGGACGCTTCAGTTTCGACAGATCGCCGGTGCTGTCTTACAAGGACACGGGGGTTTACCAGGTGCGGCTTTTTGCCACCAACAACTACGACGACGGCAAGGCGCCCACCACCCGGCCGCGTCCCGTCAGGGTCCGCCGGAAGGGGACCGGCGTATGGGCGTCACACTTCTTTCACGGGGAAGGGAACATCGGGATGAAGCTTAACCGCAATCCAAAACCGGGGGAAAATTTCGTGGCCCTGATTGGCTACCGGAATCAGCAGGCGGGGTCGATCGTCCTTTTTTATAACGAACGGCAATTCGTGCGGAAGGGGTTTGCGCTGGCGGACGAGCGGACGTACCACGGCGAGACGCCATCCACGATGGAGGCGTTGCTCGCAGGGTTACCCTGGGCCGGCGGTGGGGACGTGGCTTATGGCGGCCCGCGCGCCGGGTTGGATGTGTCCGACGGCGCCGCCGGAGAGACCCTGTCCATCCTGCACACCCTGCAAAGCCAGTTCAGCCAGCACACGGTACTACACTTCCCGGCGACCGGCCAGGACCCGGAGAAATTCCTTTTCGTGGAAATGACCACCCTCCCGGAAATGATCAAGGATACGAACACCACCGTATCCCTGATCGCCATGCTGGTCCCGGACCAGCCTGGGGCGCCTCCGGAGGTCTGCGAGCTCGACGTGCCGATCGTCTCTTCCCACGACCCCAACCGGATGCAGCTCATCCATCACCGAATCAACTACCGGTTCATGGGTGATAAAAAGGAATTGCGTTACCGGGTGAGTTTTCAGAATACGGGTAAAGGGCCCACCCACCAGGTTTCGATCGGCGTGCGCATCCCTTCGGAATTGAACGGGCAGAGCATCCAGCTCCGGGCGCTAAGTCCGTATTGTCCCTGGTGCGACTCGACGTACCGGGGGCACAGTTGCCTGGATACTTTCCGGAGGGCGGACAGCATCTATTTTGTACTGCATAATATCTACCTGCCGGGGCTCCAGCAGGGGATCGTCAGCGACCCCGATTCGACGAAGGGGTTTGTGGAGTTTACGATCCGGTTCAAGCGCAAGCCTAAGAAGATCCCCTTCCGGACTAACGCGGCGATTGCATTCGACGGCAGCCCGCCGCTGGTGACCAACCCGGCGACGGCGCGATTCATAAAGGGGTTGTCGCCGGGTATCATGGTGGGCTACAACTACCTGCCCAGCCAGGGCGGTTATTCGACCAGCGGGCCCGTTCAAATCGGGTACGTGTTGGCTCCGTTTTCGCCGTACCGGCCTTATTTCCAGGCGGAGGCCAGCGTGACGGCCCTGGAGCAGGAAAAGGACGCCGGCGTGCTCGTCCAGGTCAACAAGGACACCAGCATATTGGGGTCGCTGTACGTGATTACCGGCCGGCAGACCCAGACGGTGACCAAACGAAATTCGCTGGAAGCGACGCCGATCCATTTCCGGTATAACCTGAATAACTGGATCGGCGTCGGGATAGGCGCCACGGCGCGCATCAGCCTCACGGAACAGGTCACGACCACCAACAAAGTGTACTTCCAGACGCAGCTGCCGCCATTATCCCTTATGACTTCCGCGACCAGCGTCAGGAGCTCGACGCACTGGATCGGGAGCTGGGACGCCGAACCCTTCGTGGACATACAGGTGGGACGTGTCAGGACCGGACCGGTCGTGGGTCTCCGGTATCTGCGGCCGTTACGGGGGAATTTGTCTGACAGGTTCTATTTATACGCGGGGTTCAAGTTGTGAGCGGGGGCGCCCGACGTCGGCGAGCCGCCCCGCGTTGCCGGGCGGCCACGCGTAATGTGCGCCGCCCGGCGTAATTTCAGCCATGCAAAAATGGTTCCCGCTCCTTCTGTGCCTGCTGGCGTCCGGCCCCGTCCGGGCGCAGGACACGGTGCCCGCGGGCGCCACCGCTTTACACCTGTCAACGTACCGGCAAAAGGACGACCTGTCCGGCTGGATTTACGCACAACTCCAATGGGTGGCGGCAGCGCCGTCCACCCGTTACCCGGTGCTGCTCCGGGCGGTGGCGGACGCGTGGCGTCCGCCGCGCGGGGACGACGAGGCGCAGGCCTGGCAGGACATGCTGGTCAACGAAGGCTACGCGTTGCTACAGGCGGGCGATATCGTCCGGTCTACCGACGCGTATACGTCGGCGTTCCAATGGGCCCGCGGACACCAGGACATCCAGGATGATTCGCTGGTGCTCGAGAATATCCTGAAACCCCTCGGTAACAACTATACGCGGCTCGGCGATTATGAGCAGGCGCTCTTTATCCACCAAAAGGCGCTCTCGATCGCCCTGGCCCTGGGGAATAACGAAGAGATCGCGGGGACGTACAGCAACCTGGCGGCTGCGGAAGGCAACCGGGGTAATCCGGAACAGTCACTGGATTATTGCCGTAAGGGCCTGGCCATGGCCGCGCGGCCCTCGGTTCGCGGGTTGCTGCTGTCCCAGGAGGCGGATGCCTACAAGGCTTTGGGACGGGTCGCCGACGCGCGGTCGATTATCCAGGAGGGTCTCGGGCTTTTATCGCAGAGCGATGCGCGCCAGTGGTTGCCGGTGGCTTACCAGCAGGCGGGCGACATATACCTGGACGAACCGGCGCTCGCGCTTTCTTATTACCGGCGGGCATGGGGTCTTCGGAGCCTGATGCGCCGGCGGGAAAGGGCGAAGTTGTATTTGAGGTTGGGGGATCTTTACCTGGAAACGTCGCCGCCAGCGCGGGCCTACCCTAAAACGTCGCCGCCGGCGCGGGTCCGCCGTGAAACAGGGCTAACCGCACAGCCCTGGCTGGACAGCTGTTTGGCGGTCCTGGTGGGGGGAAAGCCCCTGGCGTCATTGCAGGACAGCGACCTGTACGCGGAAAACACCCTCGTTGACGTCCTTTTCAGCCTGGGTCGCGTCTTTGCGGCAAGGGACTCCGTTGACGAGGCATTGCGCTGTTACCGCCTTAGTTTCTCCGCTGAAAAGGAGCTGCGCAACGAATTCATATCGGGCCCGGCGCGGGAAAGGGCCGTCACCGAAAGCCGCGCACGCCGCGAAACGGCGATAGAACTGGCCTGGGACGCCTGGAGGGCTACCGGGCAGCCAAAATACCGACAGTCGATCCTGGAATTCATGGAGAGCAGCAAAGCCCAGCTGCTGCTCCAGGAGGTGCGGCAGCAGGACCAACTGGCCCGTCCCGACAGCCTCCATCACCGGATACTCCTCCTCGAGCGGGCCCTCGTTTATTACGGGGAAAAGAAAGACCCCCGGTACCAACAGGTCCAGTGGGAGCTCGAGACGCTACGGAAAAAAGTGCGGAGCGGCGCCGCGGGGCAAAAGGGCGACGCCGCAAACCCGGCGGCCGATGCCGCGGCGACCTGGGGCGATATATTCACAAACGATAAGGAATCCATGCGATCATTCTTTGCCGGAGCAAAAGCCCTGTACGCCGTCGAGTGTACCCGCCAGGGCATCGTTTTCGCGGATCGCATATCGATGACGGCCGGATGGCAGGACAATATCCGGCAGTTCCTGACCACGTATTTCGCTTCCGGTCCC
>NZ_DATJIY010000144.1:0-12552 GCF_035492835.1 Dinghuibacter sp. | reverse complement strand
TTACGCCATCGTCATCGCCAACGTCGCCGAAGCCAGGGATGCCGCCGGGGTGGAGGCAGCGCTGGAGAACGCCATCCTACCCGTGGGCAGCTCGGCCATAAAGAAGAACACCCACAACAATATCTCCATCCAAAGCTACCTGGGCGCATATTGGAATACCGCCAATGCCAACAGCGCGATACAGCATGCCTGGAGCGATCGCTTTGGCGTGACCGCGCCCATCGGCATCTCCTGGACGCCCGGATTCGGCAGCTGGAGAAAGCGCGGCTCGCTCAGCCTGTTCGCGGAGGTCTTTGACATCGGCGCCATCGTGGACTACAAGCTCAAGACCGACTCGGTCGTTTCCAGCGGCGGTACGACCGTGCCGGCTACCTCGAAAACCTACTCCATCCAGTTGGGACAGATCTTCTCGCCCGGCGCATATGTCGTGTACGGCTTCTTCGCCAACCTGCCGTTGTCGCTGGGCTTTGGCGGTCAGTACGGGCCGGGCCTGTCGAAGGTGACCGGGGATGGCGGTACGGTGACCGCCAACCCCAGCTGGCGCTGGAACATCTTCCTGGCGGTGGACCTGCCGTTTTTCAACATATTGAACGATAACCGGCAAAAGAAGGCGAAGTAGTCCTATTTTGCGGTCCTATGAGCACACCCGTCGTCCTATCCGCCCCGATCCGCTGGGGCATTTTGAGCACCGCCAAGATTGGGGTCAGGCAGGTCATCCCGGCCATGCAAAAAGGCAACCTGACGACCGTAACGGCCATCGCCAGCCGTAACCTGGAAAGGGCGGAGACGGTGGCGGAAGAGCTGGGGATACCCAAGGCCTATGGGTCTTATGAGGAGCTGCTGGCGGACCCGGAGGTGGATGCGGTGTATAATCCGCTGCCGAATCATTTGCATGTGCCGTGGACGTTGAAGGCGTTGCAGGCCGGGAAGCATGTGTTGTGCGAAAAACCGGTCGCGCTCGACTTGAGCGAGGCGAAGGCGTTGATGACGGCGGCGGCGCAGTATCCGGATTTGAGGGTGATGGAGGCCTTTATGTATAGGTTCCACCCGCAGTGGCTCCGGGCGAGGGCGCTGGTGCTGGAGGGCGCGGTGGGGGAAGTGCGGGCGATCCATTCCCATTTTTCTTATTATAATGACGACCCCCATAATATCCGCAACCAGGAGGACATGGGCGGGGGCGGGCTGATGGATATCTGGTGCTATTGTATCTCGTGGCCTCGGTTTATCCTGGACGCGGAGCCGACGCGGGTGACGGGGGTGGTGGAGATCGACCCGGTGCTGGGGGTCGACCGGCTGACGTCGGGGCTGATGGACTTCGGGGGGCGGGCGCAGGTGACGTTTACTTGCTCGACGCAGTCGTCGCCGTACCAGCGGGTGTTCATCCACGGCACGATCGGGCGGATCGAGATCGAGATCCCGGCCAACCCGCCGGCGTGGGGACGCACGCGGATACAGCTCACGCGGACGGGCGAGCCAACGGAGGAGATATGGCTGGAGGAAGCCAACCACTATACGCTACAGGGCGACGCGTTTGCGCGGGCGATCCTCGAAGGCAAGGAGGCGCCGACGCCGCTGGGGGATGCGGTGTCGAATATGGAAGTGATCGAAGGGGTGTTCAAGGCGGCGAAGGAAGGGAGGTGGGTGAAGCTTTAGTTCGATAGGACCCAAAGCGATTCGGTGCCGATGTTGTTGGTGTTGTAACCGATCCAGGCGTAGCCGTTATAGCCCCAGCCCGGTCCCGTGCTGTTCCGGACCAGCCAGGCCTTTTTGGATTCGTCCCAGCCGACGATCATCACGGCGTGGTCGACTTGTATGGCGAGGGGCGTGGTGGGGCTGTCAATGAACACCTTCCCGCTGTCCTGGACGGTATATTTCAAGTCTGCAAAACTACCAAACGACAATACCAGGGAACTCACGGCGCCAAAACGGACGATGGCCCTTTTGATGGCCAGGGGGGAAGCGATACTGTCTATGCCTTTTAAGGTGTCAACGGCGCCCCAGGCGGTGACCTGGACGACGGCGGGCATTGACGCCGTCACGGAACAGGTCGATCGTATCATCCCGACGTCGGGGTCGGCGGAAGCATTCACGACCTTGATGTTTTGGGTCTTTAGGTATGTAAGTGCCTCGTTCGTCCTCGCTCCATAGTAACAATCCCTATAGAAGTTACCGCAGTCGGCGATCTGTTGGGTACTCAATTGAAAGGCGGCGGGGCTGGCGACGTGGTTCCGCCTGATGTAAGACACCTCGAGTATGCCTATGGCCGAATAGGCCCAGCAGCTGTTGCACCTCGTATTTTGTGTCCGCACCGCGGGCAGGTAACCGGAATCCCGGGCGTCGTAGCGGGGCAGGTTGGCTTCGCGCACGATCGTCTCCTGTTGTGCCTTGGTCAGGCCAAATAACGGGTTCCTGCCTGACAGCTCATCCTTCCGGAGACTGTCCGCCGCCCCGGCGCTGGCCATCCAGTAGCCGGTTACGTCTACATAACTGCCGCCGTGCGCGCCTTTTCCATACCGATGGTGACACGCAAAAAAGAGCAGCGCTATACCCATGAGGGATCGTTTCATCGTACATTATTTACAACCGTACAATACCATTCCGGATCGCATACATGACGAGCCCTACCCTGCTCTTGGTCTGGAGCTTTTGGAAGAGCGCGTCGCGGTAGCCGTCGATGGTGCGGGGGCTCAGACACATTTCCTGGGCGATTTCCTTATAGGTGAGCTCGGTGGCGGACCAGCGGAGGAACTCCGCTTCGCGGTCGGACACCAACGGACCGTCGAGCTGGCCGGCGGTGTTGAGGAGGCGGCCGGTGACGAGCTCCGACTGATAGTAGCCTTTTTCGGTCAGCTGCGACAGCGCCTGTCGCATCTCGGCGGGCTCGATGTCCTTTAGGACATAACCGCGGACGCCCTGGCGAAGCATGCGGATGATCGCGGTTTCGTTGTCGTACATCGACAGGGCGAGGATCTTTACGGACGGGTATTGCTCCTTTAGCCATGCGGCGGTCTCATAGCCATCCATCAGCGGCATCTGGATGTCCAACAGCAGGATGTCGGGGACGCGGCCGGCCGTCATCTTCTCCATACAGTCGCGACCGTTGTCCGCCTCAAATAAAACGGTATAGGGGCCGAAGTCCCGGACCAGGGCCGCGAGGCCGTTCCGCATCAGTACGTGATCGTCTACCAGGGCAACAGTTATGGGGTCCATGTCTTAAGGATTTGGCAAAATAATGAGGGCAAGGGTGCCTGTGGCGGACACGGGGGCGATCGACAGCGTCCCGCGGATCTGGGTCACCCGGTTGACCATGTTCCTCAGGCCAAGGCCCTTCCCCGGCTGTGCATGCGCCAGTGAAAAGCCCTGGCCATTGTCACGAACCTCGACCGCCAGCTCATCCGGGCGGTAACGGACCTGCACATCGATCTCGGTGGCGCCTGCGTGCTTGACGATGTTGTTGAGCAGTTCCTGGACAACGCGGAAAGCGACCAGCTCCCGTTGGAGGTCCAGCCGGTACGCGACGCCGGTCTCTTCGAGGGTGGTGCGATAGGCACCCGTTTTGGTCAGCAGTGTCAGCTGCTGACCGATGGCCCCGGCGATCCCGGCCTCTTTGATGCTATCGGTATCGAGTGTACGGGCGATGTCGCGCAGGTCCTGGATCGCGCGGGTGAGCAGGGTGCGGGATTGCTGGAGCTTTTCCTCGTCCTTTTCGCCGCCGTGCAGGTCGAGGGTGTTCAGGTTGAGCTTGACAAAGCTGAGCACCTGGCCGATATTGTCGTGGATCTCCTGGCTGATGCTTCGTGAGGTTTGCTCCTGGATTTCCAGCTGGGCCTCGGTATAGGTACGCTCCATTTCAACGAGCTTACGGGCGTGCTGGAACCGGCGCTTCTGGTAGAAGAGCAGGATGAAGACGAGGATTCCGGTAAGCGCGAAGAAGAGAAGGCCGCTGATTATGACGACCGTCGCCACTTCCTGGTAATTATCCTGCATAGGAATGCGTACGTATAAATCGTGTACAACAAGATATTCAAGACTGCGTAGATGTTCATATATTTCTTTGCCAGCTCCTGGAGGTGCAGGTTGAGGAAGTTCAGCATCCCCATCAGCGGGAACTGGCACGCGAAATACAGGAGCATCCCCGCGGCGATCCAGAAGTCGGTGTTGTCCTCCAGGGTGGTCAGCTCTTCGGCCGTAAACACCTCGTAAAGGTACCGCCCGGACATCAGCAAACAAAAGACCGACTCCATGGTGAGCCCATAGCTGTTCCAATTGTTCAAGCCAAAAACCCCAAACGTGGTATATCCCCATGCCAGCGGGTACAGCCACAAAAACGTCATCGACACCTTCCGGGGCCAGCCCCGGGACAGCAGCCCATAGAAATAGGCCGCATAACACTCCGTCTCCACGAGCGAAAAAAAGTTATACGCCGGCATCGTGTTCCGGATGTGTAGCGGGTGGATCAACAGGGTACAACACGTCTCCACCACAAGGGTGATCCCCATCAAAGCCGAAAAGAGCCTCCATCGCCAGGGGTTACCGCGCCGGTAGGACCATAAGCTGGACAAAAAACAGATGAGCAACAAGGCCAGGTAAATACGGAAGAGCACGATGGGTGCTTTTTAGTTATTGGGCGGAAATGAGGTACCGGAACAGGTGTTGGGCGGGCACGGATTGATAGTGTTGTCTCCTCCCACCAGGAAACCACCGGGATTGGTTTGCGCAGGAGGGCCGGGATTGTCCACGTTTTCGATATCGAAATGGTAGTAGTAGGTCGTACCGTCGTAGTCGAACGAATCGGCGTACTGGAGCACTACGGTGGTGAGGTTGAACAATTTCATGTCTTCCCCACAGTCATCGGAATAGGCGCCCAGGAAGAACGTAACCCCTTTTATGCCATACGCGGGGTTGTTGACATCCTGGTAGACCGTGTCCTTCCAGTCTTTGGTGAGCCTGAAGGAGGTGGTCTCCAGTATCTTGGGCGGAACGGCATAACCATATTTGGTCAGTATGGACGTCACTACCTGCCGGGACAGCGGGAGGATCGTATTCACATAGCCCATTATTAAAGGAAGTGCGTCGTCGTGTTGCATCTGAACCACCTTTCCGCCCGTCACGGCGCCCGCTCCGTGCATGACCGGGGGGGTCACGACAAAGAGCGGCGTGGCGTCGTCTTTTAGGTAAAGGTCGTTCCCGGCGGCGTCGGTCGCGGTAAAAATGAGCAGCAATGAGCCGCCAAAGGTGGCCAGATTGGCCGGGATGGCGGACTTGGGGTCCGCATAACCGAAGTAGGCGCGGTAGCCGCCGAAGTTGGGTAAACCGGCCAGGGCGTCCATGACCGTCTGGAAGTTGGCCACGGTCATGAACCAATAGGTCGGTTGCGGCATACCGGTGAGCTGGGTGTATGCGAAGTGCTTTTTCTCTAAAAAGCTGCCCATGATGGCATGGTCATAGGCTTTGGGCATGTGGACGGCATCAGACATACAGAGGTTTTTTGTAAAAGTCCATTTCCCACGCCGCATGGGCAAGGGTGAAAACACCCGATTCTATTTCCCCCAGACCTTGATCTCGGTTCCGTCGCCGGGGCGGGAGGTGATGGAGACCTGGTAGCGCATCTGGGCGGCGCGGGTGCGGATGTTCTTGAGGCCGTGGCCTTCGGTGGAGGCGGTGGGGTTGAAGCCGCGGCCGTTGTCGCGGATGCGGAAGAGGATGCGGTGGGGGGCGCCGGCGGCTTCGATGCGGATGTGGGTGCAGTCGGCGTATTTGAGGATGTTGGTGATGGATTCGCGGGCGATCATCAGGAGGTTGCGCTTTTCGGATTTGGAGAGGTGGATGTCGGCGGCGCCGGGGGCGACGGCGCAGTCGAGCGTGATGCCGGTGGCGCTGAGGAGGGGGAGGGCGTTTTTGCGGATGTGCTCGACGAGGCCGCCGAGGGTGTCGAACTTGTCGTCGAGGACCCAGATCATGTCGCGGAGGCCCTTGATGGCTTCGCCGACGGAGGTGTCGACGTTGTCGAGGTGGCGGGGGTCTCGGCGGGACAGGTGGACGTAGTATTTCAGGCCGTTGAGGGTGCTGCCGAAGTCGTCGTGGAGGTCGCTGGCGATCTCGCGGCGGATGCGGGACTGCTGCTGGAGCTGGACGACGCGGTAGCGGTAGATGGCGACGAAGAACAGGATGCCGAGCAATATACAGGCGTAGAGGAACCACTGGGTCTGGTACCAGCGCGGGAGGTAGACCAGCTGAAGCGTGAGGGGGTGCGGTGTGAGGACGCCATCCTCGTTGGCGGCGCGGACGTGGAGGGTGTAGGCGCCGGGGCGGAGACCGACGAGGTTGATGAACTGTTGGGCGCCGAGGTTGACCCAGCCGTTGGAGACGCCGTCGATGGCGTAGGCCAGCTGAGTGCGTTGGGGGTTGGCGAAGTCGAGGACGGAAAACGAGAGGTTGGTCTGGACGACGTCAGGGCGGATCTCGATATAGTCCAGTAACAAGTTCGCGGTGTCGCGGTTGGAGAGACCGGTGGTGAGCTGGGCGGCGGTGGGATAGAGGACCGGGGGGCGGTCGTTGACTTCGAGCTGGGAAGGCTCGATGCGGGTGAGGCCGCCTTCGCCGCCGGAGTAGAGGTAGCGGCCGTCGTAGTAGCCGCAGTTTTCTTCGAAGCTGTTTGACGCGAGGCCGTCCTTACGGAAGTAGCTGGAGACCCACCAGGTACGCAAGTCGACGCGGCAGAGGCCGTTGTTGGTGGTGACCAGGAGGGCGGTGTCGCCGGAGGGGACGATGCGGTAGACGCCGGGGCTGGTGAGGCCCTGGGGTATGCCGATGAACTTATGGATGCGCATGGCGCTGTCGACGCCGTAGAGGCCGTGGCCGTAGATCGCGAGCCAGGTCAGGCCGCCGGCTTCGGCGGCGTCGAAGTAGAAGTTATAGGGCTGGCGGGTGATGCCGTCGGTCATGTGGTAGTTCTCCACGCGTTTGGTGCGGAGGTCGAGGATGCCAAAGCTGTCATCGGCGAGGACCCACATACGGCCGCGGCTATCCTTATAGATGGTGTTGACGATGCCGCTGGCGAAGGCGTTGGGGCCGCGGCCCTCGTGGATGTGGTCGAGGGCGTGGGTGCGCGGGTTCCAGCAGAAGACGCCGTGGAAGGACTCCGTGCCCATGACGACGAGGGAATCGCCGCTGGTGACGAGGCTGTTGACGGAGCGGCCGTCGAGCTCGGCCAGCTCGGGGTAGACCTGGCCGATGGGCTGTAGACGGCCGGACTCGAATATGAATGTCCGTTGCTGGTCGGCGATGAGACAGCGGCCGTCGGGGAGGCGGCCGGCAAAGTAAAAGACGTCGCCTTCGACGAGGGGCTCGACCGCGCCGGAGACGGTGTGGACGCGGCTCAGGCCGTCGGTGGCGCAGGCCAGGAGACTGGTGTCGGTTTCGGGGAAAACGTAGAAGACGTGGTCGAGACAGGTCCTGGCCATCGGCGACCGGACGTAGGGGACGAAGGGAGTGCGGCGGTTACGCGCCCAGGCGACGCCTTTTTCGGCGCTGAGCCAGATGTCGCCTTCGCGGTCGAAGGAGATCGAGTAGATGTTGGTCAGCCAGTTGTTTTCCCCGGAAGGGTCGAGGTCGTCGACGGGGATGAGCTGGCGGTCCCAGCAGTAGAGACCGTGCTGGGCGGCGAGCCAGACCCGGCCGTCGGGGTCGATCGCGGCGGCGGCGACGCGGGCGCCGGCGGGGAGACCGGGGAGGACGCGGGGTTTGAGATCGACCCAGGTCCGTCCGTAGTGGACGTCGTAGAGCCCGCGGTTGGTGGCCAGGAGGGCGTCTCCGGAGGAGACAAAGGCCATGGTGCGGAAAAAGGCGGGCTCGGTGTTGTCGGGGAGGCCCAGCTGGCGGAAGGTGTAGGACTGGAGCACATGGCCGGAGGCGCCGTCGTAGATCGTAAGTCCGTAGTTGGCCAGGAAGACCCAGAGGTGACCGAACTCGTCGGCATACATGGTATTCACGTTATAGGCGGAGTCCTCCTTGTGGCGGGGGAAGGGGATCGGTTCGGGCAGGGTGCAGACGCCGGACACGGTGTCGTACATCGTCACGCCGTCGTAGGTGCCGATCCAAAGATGGCCGCCGGCAAAACGCAGGCGTTTGAGCCAGTCGCTGGGGAAAGCGAACCGGCCCACGAGGGCGGGGGTGGAATGGGTGACCTCGCCGGTGCGGAGGTCGATCGCGTTGATGCCGGAGTAGGACTCCACCCAAAGGATCTCGCGGGCGGTGTCCTCGACCATGTCCCAGATGTCGTTGTTGACGATCCGGTGGCGCGCGTCGGCGGTGGAGTTATAGACGACGAAGCGGCGGCCGTCGAAGCGGTCGAGGCCGTCCTGGGTGGCGACCCACATAAAACCGTAGGTATCCTGAATGATTTTTTTTACATTGTAGCTGCTCAACCCCTGATCCTGTGCGCACTTCACGAAGTGCAAGGGCAGCCCTTCCTGGGCCCTGAGGCCCGACGGTTCCAGGGACAGCGCCCAAATAAGCCCTAATATGCACCAACATCTAAGTGCCATCGTATGAATTCAACCACTCCCTGGCTGTCCGTATTGGTGGCCCAGCAAACGGAACCGGACCAAGATAACCATTTCCTGAAGAAACTCCTCGACCAGCTGATCGACTATCCCGGGAATCCGAACGTCACCCAGCTGGTATGTGTCAGCGTATACGCCCTGCCCCCCACCCTCGAAAAACACCTCGACGGCCAGCTCCGCATCCGGCGGGTGAACGGCGACCTGGTGTCGCTCATCCTGGAGCTCCGGGACCACCGCTTTACGCTGGTCAAAGAGCTCCCGCTCAAGGCCGCCGACTTCTGCAACCCCAAGCATATGCTGGGGATGTTCCGGTTTATCCGCGACAACTACCCGTACAAGCGCCTGCTGCTATCCACCTGGGACCACGGGTCGGCCTTCGGCATCTTCAACAAGACGGACAAGCGCCTCAAGGTCCACGGTGAATTGCACCAGGTCTTTACCCTCCAGCGCGTCCTGAAAGGGCTCCGCAACACGCCGCACATCGCCAAACCCCACTGTCTCGGGATGGAGGGGCTGGCGAGGGCTATCCGCGGGAGTTTTGGCAAAGCCGATGTACTGCTCCTGCGGAATTGCTTTATGCAGCTCTTCGATACCGGGTACACCCTGCACGACGCGGCGCGCTACCTGGTGGCGTTCGAGGGTACGATGTATTTCTGGACCTATGACACGGATGTACTGCTCGGCGCGTTGGGCAAGGGCACGGGGCCGGAGGGCGTCAAGGCGATCTGCGCCGCGGCGGTCAAGTCGTTCGACGTCCACAACCCGTATAAGAACATACGGGCGCAAACGGGTCTTTTCGCCAATGACCTGAGCCGGTATCCCGCGCTCGATGTCCTGATCGAGGATATGACGCGTATACTCCTCACCCTGAAGAACCGGAAGAAGGACATACTCGCCTGCCGGGCCACGTGCAGCGACCTCGCCGCGGCGACCGACCCCGGGCAGTTCCAGCTGGTCGACGCCCACCGGTGGTTCAACCAGGCCGGCAGGATGCTCCTGCCGCAACACAGGGAATACCAACGCGCGCTCAACTCCTTCAACAAAACGCTCCGGAAAACGGTGATCGACAGTTTTGTCGGAGACCAGATCGGTGAAGGACAATTCGGGGCGTCCGGGTTCTCGCTCTACTTCCCGTCCAGCCTGGACGACCTGGGGTTCAACCGGAGCTTTTACAAGCTCTATTACGACCGGGACTCCCTGTATCGCTCCAGGTTCAGCCGGAAAAGCGTGTGGGATGCGTTTATCCACTTCGTGTTCCTGGACGCCCCGGACAAAGGCTAGGCCTGGGCGCCGCCGGTGTCGGGCTTCTTCCCGCCGGTGCCGCCGTCGCCACCGGTGGTGGTGGTGCCACCGCCATCGGCCATGACCGCGCCGGTGTCGGGTTTCTTACCCTTGGCCGTTACGTTGATGGTGTAGTGGTACTCGCCGGTCTTCGGGTCGTGCTTGACCGAATCGATCGAGGCGTTGGTGATCTCCATGAACTCATCGGCAAGCATGCTTTTCAGGGTCGAGCCGTGGCTCGGGAGCGCGTTTTTGGCTGACATACGTTTTTATTTTGTGGTTAATGACTCTCTACAGCCGGACGATGTGGCGGCGCACGGCCTCCAGCGCCATGCCGGTGCGGCTTTGCACATTCAGCTTCCGGAAAACCGACTCGCGGTAGCCGTCGATGGTCCGCTCCGACAGCTGCATCTCGGAAGCCACCTGCTTGTACGTGAGGTCGCTGCAGGCCAGCGTCACAAAACGCTTCTCCTGCTCGGTAAGGCCGTCCGGCTCGCTTTTGTCGAGGGCCAGGCGGCGGTATTTAAGGTTGAACAAATCGCTGTTGTAGTAGCCCTGGTCGTATACCTCGATCAGCGCCTTCTCGAGCTCGTCGGGGTGCGTATCCTTGAGCAGGTAGGCGCAACAACCCGCCTTGATCATCTGGATCACGGTGGTGTCGTCGTCCTTCATCGAGAGCGCGACGAGGCGGGAGCCCGGGTACGTCCTGGTGATCTTTGCCGTCGCCCTGATCCCGTCCATGACGGGCATGTCCACGTCGACCAGCAGGATGTCGGGACGCTCGGGCATCTCCGCCAGCTTGTCGAGCAGCTCCTTGCCGTTGAGCGCCTCCAGGACGACCTCGAACGACGAAAAGGTCTCGATCAGCATCACCAGCGACTTCAGGAACAGCTGGTGGTCATCGGTTACGCCTATGGTGATCTTGGACATATGTATCTATAAATTGCCTGTTGCTCATTCCTTTCCCCTTCCGCGACGTCACCGCCTTGTCCTCCGTCACCCCCGTCTGGTTGACCCGCTGCCACCAGTCGCCCGTGGCGGGCGTCATCCAGCTCAGGTAGCCCCCCTTGAGCACTTCCCGGGGAGCCTGGATCGAACCCGTATAACTGTACCGCGTACCCTGGACCCGGACCGGGTCGAAATAATTGGGCGTATAGAAGTCGGACACCTTAATACCGTTGACCGTATAGCTGCATCCCTGGCACGGGTCGCAGACCTCGACCAGGAAATTGACCCTACCCTGGGCGGTCACCGGCGAATCTCCCGGCACCATCCGGTTGCCATAAGGGTCGACCAGCATCTCGATACACTCGTGGCTCAGGGTCACCGTCCAGTCGCCCCGCAATTCAACGATCGACGACGGCTGGCCGTGCTCGTCCTGGTGGAAACCCAGGTCGCCGGTCGTTTGCTCCACGAGGGTCACCGGCCAGTAGCCGACCGGTACGTCCTTCGGATCGGTGAACACGCTGATCGACGTCCGCACCTGCCAGAGCGGGAAGACGTCCCTGTCCACCTGCTTCTGGATCGCCGCCACCGCCTGGGTCAGGGTCCGGTTATCGATGGTCTTGGGCGCTACCACGGCGATCAGCTGGTGAAGCATAGGATGATAGGATGGGTTTGGTCTGCCAAATCTAGGGGAGGATATCGAGATGAAGGAGGGTATTTTTCCCGGGGGGATTTCGGGCAACGGAAATGGGGGTCTTACGCTATCGCGATGCCCGTCCTGATGGCATACAACACCAACCCTACCCGTGTCCGTACGTTGAGCTTGTCGAAGAGCGCGTCCCTATACCCGTCGATGGTCCGGGCGCTGAGGTACATCCGGTCGGCGATCTCCTTATAGGTGAGCTCCGAGCACGCCAGCCTCAGGAAGGTGACCTCCCGGTCGCTCAACGCCTGGCCGCCCGCGGCCTGGTCGGCGACGGGGCTTCCGGGGAGCTCGCGGCCGGAGAGCATGTCGGAATAGTGAAAGCCTTTTTGCATCAGGTCGTCGAGCGCAAAGCGAAAGGCGAGCGGGTCGGGCTCGCGGTAGGCGTAGCGGCGGATGCCGTTGGGGTTGATCCGCACGATCTGCTGGGCCTTGCCCGACACGGAGAGCGCGAACAACTTGACATTGGGGTAGTGGACGGCAAGCCAGCGGGCGGTATCCTGTCCCGACGTCCTGGGCGTGCTGGTGTCCATGAACGCCATGTCCAGGTGATGATCCGGCCGCAGTTGCCGGATGAAATCCTGACCATCAGTAGCCTCGAGCAGTACATCGAACTCGTCGAAACCGCGGATATACTCCGCCAGTCCCTTCCTGAGCCGCACGTGACCGTCTACCAGCGCGATGGCAATTTTCGGCTGAGGGGTCATCAGTTTGTGGTTAACATGTTTGCAAAGAGTAAGCAGCCATAAGTTAGGTAAAATAACATACGCCGGTATCCGTATAAATACTGGTTTTTGTCTTCCTTGCTGGAACACTCAAACTTAGGCTGGCAACCAAATAGCGGGAAAAATCCCGGGATATTTATACGGATTCCCGTACTATCAGCCGGCTGCGGAGCGCATACCGGTAGGCCGCGCCCGGAACGTGCCCCGGGTCGGACAATTGCCGGATCAACAGCTGTATGGCATGTAGCGCCATCTCCTCGAGCGGGGGCCGGATGACCGTTATCGCGGGCTCGTGTAACCGAAGGAGCAGGTGGTCCGCATAGCAAAGGACCGC
>NZ_DATJIY010000143.1:0-4205 GCF_035492835.1 Dinghuibacter sp. | reverse complement strand
CGTTGGCGCCTTTGAACTTGTCGAAGTTCCAACGGGGTATCTTGACGATGACGTAGTCCAGCGCGGGCTCGAAATAGGCGGAGGTCGACTGGGTGATCTGGTTCTTCAGCTCGTCCAGCGTGAATCCGATGGCCAGCTTGGCGGCAATCTTGGCGATGGGGTAACCCGTAGCCTTGGAAGCCAGGGCGGAGGACCGGCTCACGCGGGGGTTGATCTCGATGGCGATGATCCCTTCCGTTTGCGGGTCGAGGGCGAACTGGACGTTGCACCCGCCGGCGAAATTGCCCAGGTCGCGCATCATCCGGATGGCGGTGTTGCGCATCAGCTGGAAGGCCGTATCGCTCAGCGTCATCGCGGGGGCCACGGTGATGGAGTCACCGGTATGGACGCCCATGGGGTCGAAGTTCTCGACCGTACAGATGATGACGACGTTGTTATTGGCGTCCCGGAGGAGTTCGAGCTCGAACTCTTTCCAACCGAGCACCGCCTTTTCCACCAGCACTTCGTGGATGGGGGAGGCGGTCAGACCGCGGTTCAGGGCCTCATCCAGGTCTTCCTTACCATGTACGAAGCCGCCCCCGGTGCCGCCCAGGGTAAAGGAGGGGCGGATGACGAGGGGGAATCCGATCTCCTGGGCGAATTCCTTGCCCTCGAGCCAGGAGTTGGCCGTCCTGGCCGGAGCGACGGGGACGCCGAGCTCGATCATCCACTGACGGAACTTCTCCCGGTCTTCGGCCTTGTCGATGGCTTTTATGTCGACGCCGATCAGGCGGACGTTGTATTTTTCCCAAATGCCCAGTTCTTCCGCTTCCTTGGCCAGGTTCAGGGCCGTCTGACCGCCCATGGTGGGCAGGACGGCGTCAATCTGGTTCTCCTGGAGGATCTTCTCGATACTGTCGACGTTCAGCGGGAGCAGGTAGACCTTGTCCGCCATCATCGGGTCGGTCATGATCGTCGCGGGGTTGCTGTTGATCAGGACGACGTGTACGCCTTCTTCCCGCAGGCTCCGGGAAGCCTGGGTGCCGGAATAGTCGAATTCACAGGCCTGGCCGATAACGATCGGCCCCGAGCCGATGATCAGGACTGACTTAATGGAATTGTCTTTGGGCATTTCTAAGTGGGGGGGCTTTTTCGGGCGCGAAGTTACGGAAAAAAGCGGCGCGGCCGATGAGCGATTTTTCCGGGTGGGGCCGGACAGTTTTCCCAGGCGACGCAGGCGTCTGCTGGAAAACGGAAAGGGTTACGATTGTTTCGTAACCCTTTGAATATCTTCGCGTATTATAAAAAAACGAAAAAGAAAGACTGCTCGCGGGCCGCGCCGCGATGTACGTCCCCGTGGTCTACTTCACTGCTCCGTCGTGATAGGCGGAAATCTCGAACTCGTCCAGCTTGACTTCGGAGGCGCGCTTCTTTTTCTTTTTGCCTTGGTAAAAGGGGTCATAGGGATGTACGTAATTAAATCCGTCATTCCATACAGCTACGTTTTCACCTTTGCGATGAAAAACCCTTCCAGGCCATTCGGCAACCATCGTTGCCCATTTTTTCAGTGTGTAAACGGTCCTTTTCATAACCCACAGATTTTTTAGGTGCTTTGATCACGGCGAAGAACTAACCTCCCTTTATATGACAAGAAATTTTAGTCAAACGCTGTACCAAAACCTACGATTTTCATTTAGTTAACAGTTTCCGCCAGAAATA
Organism: Dinghuibacter sp.; assembly: GCF_035492835.1. Lineage (NCBI taxonomy): Bacteria > Pseudomonadati > Bacteroidota > Chitinophagia > Chitinophagales > Chitinophagaceae > Dinghuibacter > Dinghuibacter sp. The sequence continues at coordinate 2,507 of NZ_DATJIY010000143.1, read as the reverse complement.
ACAATGGCTAGGCTATTTTTGCAAACTATCCGTTAATAAGATCTGGCTATGGTTATCCGACAAAGGACGAGATGGATTGTGCGGCTTCTCTTAGGGTGGAATTTCGCTGTAATTTACAACTTTTCTTTCGCCCAGGAAATACCACAAAGCGGGTATCCTCAAGGATACTTTAGGGACCCGCTCGATTTACCGATACATCTCGCGGGCAATTTCGGCGAGTTGCGGCCGGGCCACTTTCACATGGGCCTCGACATAAAAACGAACGGTCGCATCGGTTTTCCCGTTTACGCCGCAGCAGACGGGTATATTTCCCGCGTAAAGATCGAATCGTCCGGTTTCGGAAACGCGATTTACATCGATCACCCCAACGGGTACACGACGGTGTACGTACACCTGGACCATTTTACCCCCGAACTGGCCGCGTATGTAAAAGCGCAACAGTACAAACTCGAACGCTGGGAAGTACTCCTTGACATCCCCCCGGGAAATTTCCCGGTGCGAAAGGGCCAGCTCATTGCTTACAGCGGCAACACGGGCGGCTCGATGGCGCCCCACCTGCACTTCGAAATCCGCGACACGAGGACCGATGAAAACCGTAACCCGGCCTTGTTCGGGTTGCCTCTGGCCGACGCCACGCCGCCGTCCCTGTTGCGGTTGGGCGTGTACGATGCCGGCATCAGCAGTTACCTGCAAGTCCCCCGGATTTTGCCGCTGGTGCGGTCCGGTTCCGGATATTCCGTTCCCGGCGGCGGCGTTGCCACCTACGCATCCGATGTGCGGCTCGCCATCGGCGCGGTGGACCGCCAGACAGGATCGGCCAACGCGCTTGGTATCTATTCCGCCACCGTTTTTAAGGATGGGAAACCGGTTTCCGGTTTCACCCTGGATAAATTTGGTTACCAGCAGACGCGATACGTCAACGCCCATACGGATTACAGCCTGAAGACAGGGGGCGGGCCCTCCGTAGAGTTCCTGACACCGCTGCCGGGGGATGCGCTCCCGGTCTACCGCTCCTTTGACGGGGATGGATCGGTCCACCTGGACGACGAAGCGCCGCACAATATCCGGATCGAAGTCCGGGATGCCCTGGGGAACCTGTCGGTGGCGGCGTTTACGCTACGCCGGTCGGGACCCGCGCCGGACGTGGACCAGGGGGATTTGTTCCAGCCGAACCAGGTGAACGTTTTTGAGAACGGGGAGTTTTTGTTGTACCTACCGGAGCATGCGTTGTATGATGCGGTGCGGCCGGTGTTTCAGCATAGCGTCCTGAGCGGCGCTTATAGGCAGCTGCCCGATTCCTCTGCCCCGGCGATCCTCCCGACGCTGCGCGAACTACCCGCGGACCCCGGCACGGTTGCCATGTCACCGGTGTACGGCGTTTTATCTTCTTTGATACCGGTACAGGATTCGTTTACGGTCAGCATTCATGCGAGGGTTCTGGATGACACGCACGTCCCGCCGACATCCAGTCTGGCTCCGTTCTTCAATCCCGAGTCCGACCGTTCGGGCAAGTACGTCATCGTCGTGCACGGTCCGGGCAGCAGCCGGCACGTCGCCCGTGTGACCTGGGCTAAGGGGTGGGCCAGCGCAAAGCTCAAGGACCTTGGACTATTCCGGTTGGTAAGGGACGAAACGCCCCCCGACATCCAGCCGCTCGACTTCAGGGACGGGGCCGTGGTCCACGGCGCTTTACGGGTGCGCGTCACGGACAACCTCGGCGAGCTCCGGGGCGTGCGGGCGGAGCTGGACGGGAAATGGCTCATGTTTAGCTATAAGGGAGATGTGTACACCTATGTGTTGGATGAGCACTTCCCGCCGGGCCGGCACGTCCTGACGGTTTCGGCCGAGGACGAGGCTGGGAACGTCATCCAGAAGAACTATAATCTCACGCGTTAAATCTATTGTACCATGAGTCATTTGAAAGCGGGCGACGTCGCCCCGGCGTTCACCGCCACGGATCAGGACGGAAAGAAGGTGTCCTTGTCCGACTACCTCGGGAAAAAGGTCGTTTTATATTTCTACCCCAAGGACGACACCCCCGGTTGCACCGCGCAGGCCTGCAACCTCCGCGACAACTACGCCCTGCTGCAACGCAAGGGTTACGTCGTCCTTGGCGTCAGCACGGACGACGAGAAAAGCCACAAGAAGTTCGAATCGAAGTTCTCGCTGCCCTTCACCCTGGTAGCGGATACTTCCAGATCGATCAACGAGGCCTACGGCGTCTGGGGCGAAAAGACGCTGTTCGGCAAGAATTACATGGGGACGCTTCGCGAGACGTTCCTGATTGATGAGAAGGGGATTATCCGCGATATTATTTTGAAACCGGATACCGGGAATCATACCCAGGAGGTGCTTGACGCCTGGGAGCGCGTCGTCTCCTGAGTTTTCCCTGGCTTGCTTCGCTTTGGCGTGCTTGTCTTTGCACCGCTTCGGCAGGCTTCGGTGACCGTTCCGGCAGGCCTTAGGGTAGGCGGGGCGGATGTGGGGTAGGATGCCTCATTTACCCC
>NZ_DATJIY010000142.1:0-3801 GCF_035492835.1 Dinghuibacter sp. | reverse complement strand
AAGGGAAGGCCTACGAGATGCCTCCCCGCGAGGGAATCTCCATCGCGCACTTCCTCACCGTCGCCGACATCGAACGGTCGGCCCGGTATTACGAAAAGGTTTTTGACGGCCGTATTTTGAGCCGGGGCGACAATGACGGCGCGCCCGGGTATATCCAGATCGCCAACACGTGGCTCCTCGTCAATGTCGGCGGCGGCCCGACGCCCGACAAGCCGACGGTGACGCTCAGCACCCCGGACCCCGACCATATCAACAGCTTTATGAACATCCGCGTCGCGGATATCCAGGCGTGCTACGAGTTGTGGAAAAGCCGCGGCGCCGAGTTCATCACCCCGCCGATCCCCAAGTACGGCGAGATCCGCTGTTATATCCGCGACCCGGACGGGTATATTATCGAGGTTGGACAAAGCACCGATCTGACCTATGGGTAGACCGCGGTGATTGAACGTATATTTACATACCATGCTCCGCAGCTACCTCACCATCGCCATCCGCCACTTCCGGCGGAATACCCTCACTTCCCTGATCAACATCGGGGGCCTGATGCTTGGCCTCACGACCGGCATCCTTATCTGCCTGTTTGTCGTCTTTGCGTTTGGGTTCGACAAGTTCCACAAGGACTATAAGGCGATCCACCTGGTGGAGATGAACGAGACGTTCGCCGGTACGGAGTATACGGGGAACAGGACGCCCGCGCCGCTGGGTCCTGTTTTGCGGAGCGAAATACCGGGCCTGAAGAACGTCGTACGGGTAAGAGAGGAAGGCCAGACGCTGACCCGGTACGATGACAAGTCCCTCTATCAGCACGGCATATATGCGGAACCGGATTTCTTTACAGTCATGACCTTCCCGGCGGTGGAGGGCGATCCGGCGGCGACCCTTAGGGAGGGGAGCGGCGTGGTGCTGACGCAAAACGCCGCGCGGCGGCTGTTTGGTACGGACGCGGCCCTCGGTAAGATCGTCCTGCTGAATAACGCCCATCCGCTAAAGGTGGGCGCCGTCGTCCGGGACATACCGTTGAACAGCACGATCCAGTTTGACGTCGTCATGCCTTTTTCGCTGTTCGGGCCGGACAAAGCCGACTGGCATAACCGGACCGTCCAGACCTGGCTGCAGCTGCAACCCGGCGCCGACCTGGAAACCGTCAATCGTCAAATGACGGCGGCGCTGTTAAGCAATACCGATTTAAAACAAGCCTCGCTTTTTGCCTACCCGATCACCCGGCTGAACCTGTACGATAATTTCAAGGATGGAAAGCCTTATTGGGGTAAGGCATACCTCGTCCTGACCATGGCGTTTATCGCTTTCCTGACCCTGATGATCGCCTGTATCAATTTTATGAACCTCTCCACCGCCATGGCGGAACGACGCGCCCGTGAGGTGGGCGTCCGGAAGGTGCTTGGCGCCTCGCGGACGGTCATCATCGGCCAGTTCCTGGGCGAAGCGGTGTTACTGGCCATGGCGGCGCTGGTCCTGAGTATCGGGCTCGCCTACCTGGCGCTGCCGTGGTTTGCGGCGTTTGCCGAAGTCCCGCTGTACGGGCAGCTCGGCGATCCGTGGGTATGGGTACTGCTCGTCCTGATCGGCCTTTTTACCGGGTTGGTGGCGGGGAGCTACCCTGCGTTGTTCCTCAGCCGTTTTCACCCCGTAAAAGTACTGCAACGCCGGAGGGGAGGGCTTCTTCGTAAAAGCCTCGTGACGACGCAATTCGTCATATCCATATTCCTCGTGACCTCCACCATCGTCCTGGTCCGGCAGGTCCACTATGTAGAAAACCGGCCGCTGGGCTATGAGGCCTCCAACCTGATCGACGTCGTCGCGGATGGCGACCTGCCGGGGCGGTTCGAGCTGTTTAAACACCAGGTGGAAGACATACCCGGCGTCGTCGGCGTGACCGCCAGCACGTCCAACCTGGTGGGTGTCGGTGGCGCGCAGACGGGTTTGACGTGGCCGGGCAAAAACCCCGACCAGGACTTTGTGGTCAGCACCCTATGGGCCCAATACGACTGGACCAAAACGACGGGCCTGACGCTTGCCGAAGGGCGGGATTTCAGCCCGGACTTTGGCGCGGATAGCTCGGCCTGTCTCATCAACGAAACCGCTGTCGCAAAGATGGGTCTCCGGGAGCCTGTCCCCGGCACGACGATCGGCGGCAAAAAGGTGATTGGCGTGCTCCGGGATTATGTATTCAACTTTTCCGGCAAATCGGTCCAACCCCTCATCGTCTATTTCAGCAAGGGCAACCTGGGCCATTTCCTGATCCGGCTGACCAACGACGGGCAATGGAAAACGCACCTGCGCCAGATCGAGGCGGTGACCAGGACCCTGAACCCGGGGTATCCTTTTACCTTCCGTTTTGTCAACGAAGAATACCAACAGCAGTTCTCCAAGAATTTTGGCGTCGAGCAGCTCGCCGACCTCTTTACGGTGGCGGCTATCCTCATCTCGTGCCTGGGGCTCTTTGGCCTGGCGACCTTCCTGGTCGGGCAACGGAGCAAGGAGCTCAGCATCCGGAAGGTGTTGGGCGCGAGCCCGGCCGGTCTCTGGCTGTCACTGTCGGCAGAGATGCTCAAGCCCGTCGTCCTCGGTTTTGTCATCGCCGCGCCGCTCGCCGCCATCGCCCTGTCCGCCGCGCTAAAGGTCAGCGACTACCATATCCATCTCTCCTGGTGGATGTTCGCCGCCTCCGGCGCGGGAGCGGTGGGCATCGCCCTGGCGACGGTCAGCTACCAGGGTTTCCGCGCGGCGCGGGCGAATCCGGTGGATGCCCTACGGGCGGAGTAGAAAACAGGGATGCCATTGGCATAGGATTACCAATGGCATGGCCCTTGATGTCGGGTACTGCTCAGCGCTTCTCATCGGTTACGTGCAATACCTCCAGGAACTCCACCGCCCTGGCGGCCAGCTTGCCGGAGGCCGGGTAGTGGGCCGTTACCTTGACGAGCAGGGTGTCGCCTTTGCGGGCGTTGGCGGGTACGACGCCTTCGACCTCGAAAGCCGCCGCTTTGTCGCCTTTGGGATGCAGCGTCGTGCGGGCCGGCGTTTTCAAGTCTACAGCCTTCAACGTCCCCTTGAGCGATGGTTGGAGATACAACGGGAAGCTCTCACGGCTGCCGGCGGCGGTCAGGATCGCGCTGGCGAGGCGGACCTGGTTATTGTCGTTCCAGTCGGCGGGCAGGACGTGTGTCTCGACCGTGTATTCCACCGGTTCGGGCCAAATAGGTTTACGGTAAGCGAGGAACTTCAGCCGCCAGGGTTTGCCAATGAGAACCCACATCGAATCGGTATTGCGCCATGCCGAGCAACGCGGGTCGCCCGTGGCGCCGGGATCAGGGACCTCGGAGGCATCCGAAGCATCTGGGCAGGCCGCGGTCTGCGAATTGTAGATGCTAACGGCCGCGCAGCGGTGCTGACCCTCCGGGGCGCTGTGCCCCCGCACCGTCGAAAGCTACCGCGACGGGCTCTTCGAAAAATTCGGTTTCAAGACCCGCATCGGGTTGGTGTTGTATGCCTTCCGGAAGGGGATTATACAATTGTAACGGCCCGGCCCGCCGCCGATAACCTCGCTCAACGTCAACATTATCGATCCGGCACAGTAACTTTACGGCTTCGTGGAGAACCTAACCCCCCCAATAGTCGATTTCATCCGCCAGACGCGCGGCAACGTCTTTATCACGGGCAAAGCCGGCACCGGCAAGACAACGCTGCTGCACGAGATCAGGCGCCAGGCGGGTGGAAACCCGGTGGTCGTGGCTTATACCGCGGCGGCGGCGTTGAACGCCGGCGGCGTGACCATCAGCT